>DGTD01000073.1:29827-29989 GCA_002396385.1 Bacteroidales bacterium UBA4345 | reverse complement strand
CACCGATGAGCTTACGCTTAGGGTCGGTTGAAAGGGTTGTTTTACCTGTACCTGACAAACCGAAGAAGATAGCGGTATTCTCGCCGTTCATGTCACAGTTTGCAGAGCAGTGCATTGATGCGATGCCCTTCAATGGAAGATAGTAGTTCTGCATTGAGAACA
>DGTD01000073.1:4219-29759 GCA_002396385.1 Bacteroidales bacterium UBA4345 | reverse complement strand
TCACCACCATACCAAGTGTTGATGATAACCTGCTCGCGTGAAGTGGTGTTGAATGCTACGCAAGTCTCAGAGTTCAAACCAAGTTCTTTGTAGTTTTCTACCTTTGCTTTTGATGCGTTGTAGATAACGAAGTTTGGTTCGAAGTTTTCCAACTCTTCAGCTGTTGGCTGAATGAACATGTTGGTAACGAAGTGAGCCTGCCATGCTACTTCTACGATGAAACGAACTGCCAAGCGGGTTGCCTTGTTCGCACCGCAGAATGCGTCTACTACATAAAGGTTCTTGTTTGAAAGTTCCTTCTTTGCGATGTCCTTTACCTTTGCCCATATGTCTTCTGACATTGGGTGGTTGTCGTTCTTATATGCGTCTGAAGTCCACCATACATTGTCGTGGCTGTTCTTGTCATCAACGATGTACTTGTCCTTAGGTGAACGACCAGTGTAGATACCAGTCATTACGTTTACAGCGCCAAGTTCAGTAACCTGACCTACTTCGTAACCTTCAAGACCTGCTTTAGTCTCTTCCTGGAAAAGAACTTCGTAAGAAGGGTTGTGCGCAATCACTGTTGAACCAGTGATACCGTACTGTTCCAAATTTACCTTTGCCATTTTGATTTTTTGTTATTAAATATGTTTGAAAATAATTAGTCCAATTTGTTATTCTTTGGTGTATTTAAACCCATGCAAATATAGCGAAAATTTTTCATTTCCCGACCTCTTTCCCCTTGCTATATTATTCGAAACTTATCAACAATTCGCTTTTCCCGACTTCTTCTCCTTCTCTTACGCTGACTTTCTGTATCTTGCCGTCGATTGGTGACGCTATCGTGTTTACCATTTTCATGGCTTCTATCTCTAATAGGGGGGTCCCTTTTTTTACCGTATGCCCTGCTTTCGACGCTTCAAACATTCGCACAATCTTGCCGGGTATTTCCGACTTGATCTCCTTCTCGTTGTTGGGCGTATAGGGCTTACGCTGTTCCCACTTCAAGGTGGTCAGCGTCTGCCAGTTGCCGTTCGCGTTCTTTAAGGTGATTTCTTTGTCCATAGGCTTCTTTATGCGGGTGGTAGACCGTGTTTCTTTTTCGGACGTTCTTCGTGCTTGGTTGAACATAGCTTCAACGCCTTTTTCAACGCCTCGCGGGTTTGTTCCGGTGCTATTATCGCATCGATGTAACCTTTGCCCGCCGCTACTAGCGGATTTGCCACGGTTTCGCTATACTCTTTTACTTTCTCGGCCAGTACTGCTTGTGGGTCGGCTGCTTCTGATATGTCTTTCTTGAATATGATCTTTGCGGCCGCTTCCGGACCCATTACGGCTATTTCTGCGTTAGGCCAACTGTAAACAAGGTCGGCTCCGAGGTGTTTGGAATTCATGGCCACATAGCCGCCCCCATAGGCTTTGCGGAGTATGACGGTTATTTTCGGTACGGTTGCCACGCTGTAGGCGTACAGCATCTTTGCCCCGTTGCGTATCACTCCGGCATGCTCTTGCTCTACTCCGGGCAGACACCCTGGCATGTCTTCCAGGGTCACTATGGGTATGTTGTAGGTGTCGCATAGCAGTACGAACCGCGATGCCTTGTTGCTCGCATCGCAGTCGAGCACGCCTGCCAGATATAGCGGCTGGTTGGCTACAAAACCAACACTGCGGCCGTCAATCCTGCCGAATCCGGTTACTATGTTTTTCGCCCACATCTCGTGTACTTCGAAAAATTCGCTGTTGTCGCTGATGCAGCGGATGATGTCGCGAACGTCGTACGGACGTTTGTGGTCACTAGGGATTATGGAACTTATTCTTTGTGGTTCCGTAGGTTCTTTTGCTGTCGTTTTCTGCGGCTCTTCACGGTTGTTCTGGGGTAGGTACGAGAGGAGTTGGCGTATCTGGTTGAAACACTTTTTTTCGTCTGTTGCGTAAAAATGCGCATTCCCACTGATCTCGGCAAGGGTTTTTGCCCCGCCCAGGTCTTCTTGGCTGATTTCTTCTCCCAATACGGCCTTTATGACGTTAGGGCCGGTGACGAACATTTTCGATATGCCTTCTACTACAAACACAAGGTCTGTCAACGAGGGCGAATAGGCTGCACCTCCTGCGCATGGCCCCAGTATGACGGAGAGTTGGGGCACTACGCCCGAATAGAGGGCGTTGCGCATAAATATCTCGCCATATCCGGCTTGAGAGTCAACTCCTGCCTGTATTCTTGCACCGCCCGAGTCGTTAATGCCGATAATGGGCATACCCAGTTTTACGGCCAGGTCCATCATTTTTGTTATTTTCCGGGCATGGGTCAGTCCGAGCGAACCTCCCATTACGGTGAAATCTTGGGCGAATATGCCTACCGGACGGCCATTGATTGTTCCTGTTCCAGTTACGACACCATCGCCAGGGAGTTCTTTCTCCGACATGCCGAAATTATGCTCTTGGTGAACTGCGAACTGGTCCAGTTCCTCAAAACTTCCTTTGTCAAGTAGGGCGTCAATGCGCTCGCGTGCGGTGAGTTTTCCTGCGGCATGTTGTTTGTCGATTGCCGCTAAGCCTCCACCTAAAGCTATTTTATCTCGTAATTGCTCTAACTGTTCGTTGTCCATATCGGCTTCCTCCCTGTTTGTGTCTGTTATTTCTGTGCCTTGCTGTAAACGTAGCCTGCAATAAAGAAGTAGACAATGTTTGGCAGCCATGCCGCCACCACTGGTGGAACTGCACCACTAACGGCAAACGAACTCGACAATGTGAAGAACATGATGTATAGGAAACTTAAAGCCAGGCCTATGCCGAGGTTTGCTCCCATACCGCCACGCACTTTCCTCGATGAAAGGCTGACGCCTATTATGGTTAGGATGAACGATGCGAATGGGGCGGCGAATCGTTTGGCATATTCTATCTCGAAAGCTTTCACTTCACCCATCCCACGGCTTTTCTGACGCTCGATAAAGTGGCTTAGTTGTTTGTTCGTCATCTGTTCCTCCATGCCGGCATAGACGAAGAACTCGTCTGGTTCCACGTTCAATACGGTATCGATGTCGGTGCCGCGGGTCATTTTCTCGTACAATCCGTCGAAATCCCTTATCACATAGCCGTGCATGTGCCATTTGTGGAGGGTGTCGTAAGTGATGGTGTTGGCGGTCATTCTTGAAACAAGGTTGTTCTTGTCGTCGAACTTGTCGAGCGAGGCGTTGAATCCTGTTTTGCTTATTTTATTGAATGACTTTATTGTTAGAACAACGTTCGGCTCCACTTTCATCTGCATGTTTGAAACGTCGGTGGCCCTTTTACGTGTGGTCAGTTTCTGTTGGAATTCTATGCGCTCTGTGTTGCTTGGCGGAATCACGTAACCGCTCAAGTAGAACGTCATTACGGCAATCAGGGCAGCCACTACCATATAGGGGAACATCATTCTACGGTAACTGATTCCCGATGCCAGTATGGCTATTATTTCTGTGTTGTCGGCTAGCTTCGAGGTGAACAATATGACAGATATGAATGTAAACAAAGGTGCGAACAAGTTTACAAAATACGGTATAAAGTTCAAGTAGTAGTCAAAGACGATTTCGTGCATAGTTACACCGAAGCGCGGATCCATAAAATCGTCTAGCTTTTCCGATATGTCGAATACGATGGCTATGCTTATGATGAGGGCGATTGAAAGAAAAAACGCTCCCAAAAATTTCTTTATGATGTACCAATCTAGTTTCTTTAACAACATCTTTTTGCAGTTTTAATCGGTTTTATAGTCGTTGCGAAATCTGTTCCACCATACGTGGCTTCCATGTGCTGAAATCGCCTTCTATAATGTGCTTTCTTGCTTCTTTTACCAACCAGAGGTAGAAAGAAAGGTTGTGGATGGAGGCTATCTGCATTGCTAACAGCTCGTTGGCGATGAACAAGTGGCGCAAATAGGCTTTTGTGTAGAAGTGGTCGGCCCATGCGGTCCCGTTTTCGTCCAACGGGCTGAAGTCGTCCTTCCATTTTGCGTTCTTCATGTTCATAATACCCTGGCTGGTGAACAGCATGCCGTTTCTTCCGTTTCTGGTCGGCATTACGCAGTCGAACATGTCGACGCCTCGTTCAATGGCTTCGAGCAGGTTGACGGGGGTTCCTACGCCCATCAGGTAGCGGGGCTTGTCTTTAGGCAGTATTTCGTTGACAACCTCTATCATCTCGTACATCACCTCTGTGGGCTCTCCGACGGCCAGCCCGCCAATGGCGTTCCCCTCGCATTCTTTACTTGCCACGAATTCCGCACTCTGCCTTCTCAGTTCCGGATAGGTACAGCCCTGTACGATTGGAAAATAGGCTTGGCTGTAGCCGTATTCTGGCTCGGTTTCCGCAAAATGTTTCAGACCGCGGTCCAGCCAACGGTTGGTTCGGTCCAAACTTCGCTTGGCGTATTGGAAATCGGCGGTGCCGGGGGTGCACTCGTCTAGGGCCATGATGATGTCGGCGCCTATGGTGCGTTCTATGTCAACCACATTTTCTGGTGTGAACAAATGTTTCGAACCGTCGATGTGTGAGCGGAATGTGCAGCCTTCTTCTGTCAGCTTCCGGTTGTCGGCTAGGCTAAACACTTGGAAACCGCCGCTGTCGGTCAGTATGGGACGGCTCCAGCCGTTGAACTTGTGCAAGCCTCCAGCCTTTTCCAGTACATCGAGCCCGGGTCGCAGATAGAGGTGGTAGGTGTTGCCAAGTATTATTTGGGCTTTCACGTCTTCTTCCAATTCGCGTTGGTGTACGGCTTTCACGCTTCCTTGGGTGCCTACTGGCATGAATATGGGGGTTTCAATAACGCCGTGGTCTGTGGTTATTTTCCCAGCACGGGCGTTACTTTGGCTATCGGTATGTATTAACTCGAATTTCATGTCTTTCTAATGTCAGGCATCCTTTTGCCCTTAATCTGCAAATTTCGCCTTTTTTTGTCATTTTCACAAATATTACTCCAAATGCTCGTCTTGTATCGTTTTTTTCGTGTATCGGCTTTGTTATTTTTGCCCTACTTGAAAGTTTTAATTATATTTGCCTTCCGTATTTTATAGGTAAAATGGTGAATATAGATAAACAGCGTTTCGTGGGTATTATCCCTTCTCGTTACGCTTCCACCCGTTTCCCGGGAAAACCTTTGGCCAAGATTGGCGGTGTCTGCATGGTTGAGCGTGTTTACACGCAGGTTAGCAAGGTGCTCGATCTGGTCTATGTCGCTACCGATGATGAACGTATTTTTAATGCGGTTGAGGCTTTTGGTGGAAAGGCTGTCATGACTTCCGACCAGCACCGTAGTGGTACCGACCGCGTACAAGAGGCTTATTCGAAAATCGGACAAGGACGCGAAATAGTTATCAATATACAGGGCGACGAGCCTTTTATCCAAACAAGCCAGATAGAAACTTTGTGTGCCTGTTTCAACAATAAGGAAACACAGATTGCCACTCTGGTTAAGCCTTTCGAACTTGCCGATGGTGCTGATGCGCTTACAAACCCCAATTCCCCGAAGGTTGTTATCAACAGTAAGGGAGAGGCTCTTTACTTCAGCCGTTCTGTCATTCCTTACAGACGAGGGGCCGAACTTTCCGATTGGTTAAAACTACATACTTATTATAAACACATAGGCTTGTATGCCTATCGTGCCGATGTCCTCAAGAGTATTACCGCTCTTCCCCAGAGCAGTCTCGAATTGGCCGAGTCGCTTGAACAATTGCGTTGGCTTGAAAACGGATTCCGTATACAGACTGGTATTACAACGGCTGAGACGGTGGGGATTGACACTCCTGAAGATCTGCAGCGGGCCGAAGGGTTTCTCGCTGCCCATGCTAATTTGTTCTAACTTTTTTGATGAACGCTATTAAACCTCCCATTATAAAGGAACCGGGTTTCTTCCGTTTCCCCGAATACAAGGTCTGCCGTCTCGACAACGGTATACCGGTTCATTGTATTCCCTTCAATTCGTTAGGCTATACGAATATCTTGCTCTCGGTTAAGGCGGGTACACAGTGCCAGTCTAAATTATTGCAGGCTTCCTCTACCAGCCGTATGCTGCGCGAAGGCTGTAAAGGCTATACTTCGGAATCGCTGGCCGAGGAACTCGACTTTTATGGCACTTCATTCCAGGCTGTAACTTCTACACTGAGTACCGAGGTTATGATTTCTTCCGTATCGAAACATTTGCCCAAAATGTTGCCGTTACTGAACAACATCGTTTTTTCCCCTACGTTTCCAGAACGGGAATTCAACATTACTCGGGAAATCGGTAGACAGAACCTTATCCATTCTATGCAGGAGGTGAGTTTCCTTTCGAACAGACAGCTAAAGTCTATGATGTTTGGTGATGGACATGTTTATGCCAAATCGGCTAATCCGGAAGATTACGACCAAATTGTTCTTGACGATTTGGTGGAGTTCCACCGCCGGTTTTATCTGCCCGACAATGTGGAATTTTTTGTTTCCGGCCGATTCTCCGACAGCGAATTCCGCGTGTTGAACGATGCCTTTGGCCAGCTGCCTGCTTCTATGTCTAAGTCTCTTGACTTCGTTGAACCTGAAGCGCAGATGGTTGGTGAAGCGAGAAGATTCTGTAAGAAGGATGGATGCTTGCAGAACTCTGTGTCTATGGGGTGCGTTACGATTGCCCAACAACATCCCGATTTCCTGAAACTGAAACTTCTGGTTTCTGTCTTGGGTGGCTTTTTCGGTAGTCGACTCATGAGCAATATCCGGGAAGATAAAGGTTACACCTATGGCATTTATGCCCAACTGGTGGCTTATTCTAATATGAGCACAATTGTAATCAGTTCTCAAACTGCAGTTGAGCATACCGATGCCCTTATCGCTGAAGTTTATAAGGAAATAGAGCGCCTTATTAATGAACCCGTTCCTGTTGGTGAACTCGAAATGGTGAAAAGCTACTATGCGGGTATGTATTTGCAGCAGGTCAGCAAAGGTATGGACCTCGTCTCCGATTATAGGGTCAAGGTCTTGAATAAGATTGATCCTGCTACTTATTACATGCAGTGGTGGAATGTGCTGCATTCTACTACTCCTGAAGATTTGCTACTAATTGCAAGAAAATATCTGAAACCTGAGTCGTTCCGTATTTCGGTGGCGGGTAAATGCTAGTTTTTATGAAAGGGTTGTCTATTCTCATACCGGTCTATAATGCAGACGTTTCCAAACTGGTGCACGATTTGCACCGGCAGGCTCTGCTTTTAGATTGCCCTTTCGAAATTGTCTTGGCCGACGATTGCTCGCAACCCGAATTTGTTGAAATCAACAAATGCCTCGTTAATCTGGATGGGGTGGTTTATGAGCAGATGCCACAGAACGTTGGCCGGGCCATTATTAGAAACCGGCTGGCTCAAAAGGCCAGATTCGACCTTTTGGTCTTCATGGACTGCGATGTGGCTATGGTCGACGACTTTTACTTGAAGAGATATCTAGAACAAACGTCGGCCGACGTTGTTTTCGGGGGGTATACCTATAAGGTGGAGCAAAAACAACCTGAATGTATGTTGCGGTGGACCTACGACACCACTTTACGGACTTTGAATGCTGAACAACGGCGTAAAAATCCGTATTCGGCTTTCAGTACGGTGAATTTCTTTATCCGCCGTAGTCTGATGTTACAGTATCCGTTCAATGAGAAACTGAGTGTTTACGGACATGAGGATTCTATGTTGCGCTGCGTGTTGGAGCAAAAGGGTATCTCCATCTCTCATATCGACAATCCTGTTTATCATGCCCATCTCGACGACAACGTCTCTTTTCTTGAAAAGACCCGTAAAGGGGTTGAAAACCTTTTGGTGATTAACGATATGCCGGAATGCCGGCAATTGACCGAACACATCAATCTATTGCGCTACTATGCGAAACTAAGGCGTTTCCATCTGGTCAAGCCTTTAAAGTTCCTTTATCTGTTATCTAATAAGTGGTTGGTGGTCAATTTGATGTCTGCTAAACCTTGCCTTGCTTTGTTTCAATGGTATAAGTTGGGCTATTTGTGTTACATTACCGAATAGTTCAACCTAATTCCTGTAATAGTTCCTTATACATTGCCGACCATCCTTCCCAGCCGAATCCTTCCGCATCGGTTTGGTTCTCGTTGTGGAAAATAGTTACGAATTCCCCGTTAACTGCTTTGACTTTCTTTGCCATTTCCAGTACGTAGTGTTTGGCTGCATCGGCATCAAGACCCATATTTGCGTGCAGTGTCTTGTCCATTATGCAGAATGGGTGTATGACAAGTTTGCTTGCCCGTTCTTCTTGCAGGTCGTAAAAATGAAATGGTAGCGATGTCCCTGCTCTAAATCCCGCATTGTTCGAATAGCCCATGGTGTAGTCGTCGGTTATTCCGTTGCTCTCCAGCATGCGGTAGTCGTTTGGCAGGTTGAAGAGCAGGTAGTGCGAACGGCACAACTGTATTTGTTGCCCTGTATGGAATTCAAGAAGGCTTTTCTCTATGTTGAACAGTCTGGCATTGTGGGCTGAACGGTACGAGGGGTGCAGCCCCACACCGAATGTTTTCGATATGTTTTTCCTGGCAATTGCGTAGTGAAGGCTGGGTAACCATACTTTCTTGTCATATTTCCCATAGCATCCGCAGTGGAAGAAGAACAGGGTGTCTTTTGCATAGGGCGCGTGTGTGGCTGCCATTTCCTCTATATTGAAATAGGGGTCTTTCTCTACACGCATTACGGCTTTTAGCCTTTGTTTGGCCTGACGGCTCTTGCCGCTCATCAGGTCAGCCACGGCGTGCATACCGTTTATCAGCAGTCCTTTATGGCGGTAGGCATACACGTTGTCTACATCTATAGTTTTAAGATACCTGAAGTGCCGTTTGCTGTGTTCCATATCGGGAAACAGTTCATAGAGCCGGTTAAGGGCGGTTTGCATCCATTGGTCCACAACGGGCTCTTCCAAAAAGTTCTGTTTGTAGGCCAGACTGTCGGTTGCCTTGTAGCGGCCGTGCCTGTCTTTTTCGTGTGGCAGATATTCCTCGTATCGGCTGAGCAGGTAAAACGATGCTGCGAATATGTCGTAGGGTATGGTGTCGGGGTGGTCTTTCCCGGTTCTGAACATAAAGGTGCGTCCTTCCCATTGCTCTACGTCTATTTCAGTCTGTTCCCTTATTCCCTTCTCATACAGTATTTCTGCCGGTTTTATGTGCAGGCTTCTGCCTATGTGCTCGTAGGCGTAGCAGACTTTGGGCTGGTTGTCGGGTAGGGTATAGAATTGGTCGGCTTCATATTCCAGTCTGACCTCCATCCCATACATATGCTTGAACAACTCGTTTACAATATATTCTAAACGGTTGCTTTTTTGCTCGGCGTAGATAACTATCATAGTTCTGAAAGAAGGTTTGAATCGTTGAAACTATAGTATTCTTCCTCCCCAATTATTATGTGGTCAAGGAATTGGATTTCAAAGAGTTTGCAGGCTTCCTTCAACTTCTTTGTTATCTGCTTGTCTTGCATACTTGGAGTCAGGTTTCCCGAGGGGTGGTTGTGCAGTAACACAATGGCATTGCAGTGCCGCCGGTCAAGTATGCTGCGCATTATTTTCTTGTTGTCGAATAGGGTCGCTGTCGACGTCCCTTCCGACACTTTCCCACAGTCTATCACTGTAAGGTTGTGCCTAAGGTAGATTATCCACATCTCTTCATGTGTCAGATATTCCAACCTCGGTTTCATGTAATGGAATATATCTTCCGACGATTTTAGTAGTATTCTGTCTTCATTATTTTCTGTCGGAACACGGTGCCCAAGCTCAAGTGCGGCCTTTATGGTGATGGCTTTCGCTGGTCCTATTCCTTCTGTCTGGGTCAATGCGCGCCAATCTAAATCGTATAGGTTGCGTAACTTGTTACCAGTCTTTTCCAATAGTTCCTGGCATACCTCTATGGCGGTTTTCTTTGTTGTTCCGGTGCCAATCAGTATGGCAAGTAGCTCGCTGTTGCTTAACGATCTGGCCCCGTTTGCCATCAGTTTCTCACGGGGCTTGTCTTCATCAGCGAAGCTGGTTATGGGTTTATGGCTATGGTCGCCCCCCGTCGACGGAGGGTTGCCTTTCTGTGCTGGGTGCTCGTTTTCCATAGTTAGCCTTTCTTTAATCGTTATTTGTTGCGGCAAGGTGGTTGATGAGTGGATTAGAGTACATTTCAAGCAGCTTGCCCCT
Source organism: Bacteroidales bacterium UBA4345 (assembly GCA_002396385.1). Classification (GTDB taxonomy): domain Bacteria; phylum Bacteroidota; class Bacteroidia; order Bacteroidales; family Paludibacteraceae; genus Physcocola. The sequence goes on along the minus strand of DGTD01000073.1, from coordinate 19,601 downwards.
GAGATAATCCTCATCTTTATTATCCAACTCTATTTTTCCCAACTGGCCCGATATATACTGGTCGAATCTCTCTTTGTCGGCTGCTGTGTAGTGGCTGGCAAATTGGCTGTTACCGTTGCGCTCGTCAAGCGCGACGTAATTGATAGGGTAGATGCGGTAATTTTTATGGATGTGTTGGTCAATTAACTTCTGGACGGCCGCAATTACAGTTGCGCGGTTGTCGTCGTCGCTAACCATTTTGTCTAGTTCTTCGTTAATGCTGTCTGTCACCTCGTAGTGAACGTTGCCTTTGTATCCGAGAATACCCGTCTTCATACTCAGTATGTCGTCGGCTTTGGTCTTTTTGAAATCGGCATTGTCCCGTTTCTGTTGGAACTCTTTTGCTTTCAGATAGTCGCATCCGTCGAATTCGTAGCTTATGCTGACAGGGGTTATGTTCAGTTCCATAAAGCCCTGCTTCATGTTTTTTCCGCTACTCATGCTCAGCATTTTCAGCACACTTTCCTGTACGGTGTCGTTCGAGTCTTTGGCACGCCCCTCTCGTTCGGCCAGCCAGATGGAGTCTTTCCCTTCGGTAATCTGACGCCGGATATACGATGATAGCTTTACCGATGCGCTATAGATGTCACGGGTCGATCCGCTCCGCTTGACAATGAAGTTCTTGTTGAGTTTCATCATGTCTGTTATCCATTGTTTGGCGCACAGGTTGTCTCCTATGGCGTTTTGGGCGGTGTCCATATCGTTCATCAACATCAGGGTGTCGAGGAATGCGGCATCCATAATGATGTCTCTGTGGTTCGATGTGTAGAGGTATTTTTTCCCGTCTTTGTGTTTCTCCAAACCGTTAATCGTCAGACTGTCTGCCGTCTTGTCGGCGACACTCATTACAAAACGGGCAATTACGTTCTTTTGAAATTCATATATGGTTTTTATGCTTAGAAAATACTGTCGCATTTCTTCTGCCTTGTCCTTGTATATAAACTCCAATACGGTCTTCAGTTCGGGCTCGTCGCAAACACGTACGAAGGCATTGTGTGCTTCTTCGTTGTTATATGGGCGTATATATTCTTCGTTATATTCTGGTTCCATTGTCTTCCTCTTTCTTTTTTATTTATACTATAAGTATTTGTATGCTTCTGGACCTTCGTTTAAAACCAGGTCTATAATGCTTAAATCGGTCTGAAAACCAAAACGGTTCTCAAATACTTGGTGGTAGGGCTTGCATTGGGTGCTTCCCTTTTTTGGGGTGAACAATTCGCGCAGGTCCTTTCCGTTTATGTCTGCCTCGTATTGGTCGGTAAAGACCATTGGAATGTGCATTTGCATCAGTTCGCAGACTTTCTCGTGCAATTTCAGGTTGAAATCGAGGAGGTATGTCTCTTCCTTCTCATAAAAGCCTATCAGTTCGTCGGAAAAATACTCGAAATAGGGACTTGTCCTGTAGGCGCTCTCAATTGCATTCCAATGCACCTGTTGCCAATTTTGTTGGTAGGCTATCTTCACATCGCGCATTACCGTCTTTTGTCCGTTTCGCTCTATGGGTATTGTCAGGTCCATCACTTTGTTGGCTGTGGCAATACGGCAGCGGTTCCTGTAGGTCTGTTTGGTATAGTGTTCCCATTTCTCTATTACAGGCTGCTGGCTTTGTAGCAGCAAACTGTAGTACGATGTAGGACCCAGATAGCAGCTGGGGAAAAGGGTGATGTCCATAGGGCCCTTATTTCTTTTTGTCTTTATTGTTCAAACCGGCCGGACGTTGGTCGGCTTGTCTTTTCGACTTTATGTCCCAGTCCTCTTCCCTATCCCAGTTGGCTCTTAATGTAATCTTCTCTGGGTAGTAGTAGGTGTTCTCTGGCTCGGTTTTGGAGTCGTAGTCGCCTGTCGTCCATTTCCCGTCGTTGTTCGTGTCTTCTGTTAGCCTGATATAGTAGTCAGAAGGATCCAGATTCTCGAACCTGATTTTCCCTCCATTCACCGGTACGGTCCTTATAACGGCTTCGCTTCCGTTCAAAAGCTCGGCAAAGGCTGGCATAGCGGCATTCTTGATGGTTAGCTCCAAATTAGAGTAGTCGCTCTTTTTCTTGAACTTGAATTGGGTTTCCAAACGTTCTTTGTTCGCAAAACCGCTTAAATCTCTCACCATTCCGCTGTCGATACGGATACGGTAAAGTTTTTCCGGTTCGAATGCCATATTTATTTCGTATTCTCTTGGTGCGTTGGCAACAGGTTGGATGTCAAATTCAATCTCTTTCCACAGGGTGTCTGCCTTTTCTTGAACTTTGACTTGCTCTTTCGACAATGCCATTACCGGTGTCTTCCATTTAAGTTTCGGTTTGGCGTATATTTCAACCTGTCGCTTCATCTCGAATTCCGGCCCCTTGTATTTCTTCTCCCGTTTCCACTTTTTCGCATAAAGTTGGATGGTGTCTCTTTTGGGTACGAAGCGTTCCAACGAATCGGTCTTCTCGTAGTCTATGGCAAACCTTATAGTGTCCATCTGTGCAACAAGTGTGTCTGTAATCCAATAGGTGAGGGTGTCGAATGTAACCCCGGTGCCTATCCGGTACCAGTCCTTACTCTTGAAATTCAGTGGGGTGATGGTCGGCAGCTGTTTCTTCTCGTTGACAAAACTCAGCACAATTTGCTCTTTCTCCTTCCATGCCGCGTTTTTGAAGTACTGCAGGTGTTTGATTTCTTTATAGAAGCGTAACACGAGCGAGTCTGGCTTGAATAGGCTGACTTTGCGTGTTTTTATAGTGTCGATGGTGGTGGAGTCTTTGTATACAGTGTCGCGTTTTGTCTGCTCTATGCGGCTGGTTTTCACGCGGGATCCGAGTACGGCGATACCTTCGGTTTTATCGTCGTATTTGTAGTTGCTGTTTACGTCTTTTAGGGCGTAGATGCTGTATTCCCTTTCTTTCAGACCGCGTATCTTGAAGATTCCTTTGTTGTCGGTTTTTGCCACATAGTCCATCTTGTGCTTTTTGAACACGCTGTCGGCGTCTGACTCGTAGGCTCCGACATAAACCCCTTGCACAGGGGCAAGCGTGTGCGCATCCACCAGTTTTCCGCTGATGGCGAACGAATCGACAGTGTTTCCTGTGCTGAAACTGATGAAATAGTCGTTGATGGCGTTCCCTTCGTTGTTGTCTATAATCGAGTTGCCAAAGTCAATAATATAGGTGCGGTCGGGTATCAGGCTGTCTTCTAATTCAACTGTCACCTTCTTTCCTAACGAAGATACGCTGAACGGATTTTCCTGTGGCGGTGATACCACCACTTTGTTGTAGGCGTCGCTCAGCTGGATGTATTCGTCGAAACTTATGGTGATTTTCTTGTTGTTGTAGTTTTTTTCGTTGGGTGCAGGTGTGCTGCCCACGTATTTGGGCGCGCTATAGTCTTTTAATCCGCCTTGCGGACCTGAACCCATATTGGCGCAACTGGTGGCTATGAGGCCGGCAGCGACAGCGACCGCAATGTGTCTCAGTTTTATTGTTGTTCCTCTTTGTTGGGAGTTTGATTCCATCTCTTTCTGTTTTTCTTTGATTCTGTAGTGGCTACCACTTCTTAATTATAACAGTACTGCCTTCAGCCGGAGTCTCACCTTTTTTTACTTTGTTGTACCATCTGATTTCCCAGTTCTTCAACCCGAATTCTTTGGCTATACCTTCGTAAGTGTCGTTTGCCCGTGCAATTACAACGTGTTTGCCGTTCTTCTTGAAGGCGGTATGGGTGTTGCTTGCGTCAACGGTTCCCATAGAACTCTTCAGTACGTATTCAACTTTCTTTTTCTCGTTTGCGTTGTCGCCTTGTTTGTCGGAAGAGTTGTTCTTGTCTTTATTCCCTTCTGAAGGGGAGTCTTTTTTGTCCTTCTTTTTCTTTATGTCTTTGTCGTACTTGTCCAGTCCGTATTCCTCGATAAGGCTGATAAGCCGGTTCGCGTAATTGGGGTCGGTGGCGTAGCCGCATTGCTTCAGTCCTTTAGCCCATCCTTTATAGTCGGTGCTTTTTAATTCGAACAATGAGGCATAGCGCGGACGGCTTGCCAAAAATTCTGAGTGGTCTTTATACGAGTCTTTCGGGTCGGTATATTTTCTGAAGCATTCTCCTTTCTCGTCATCGTCGAAATAGACGCGGTCGCCCTTCCAGTCGTGGCACTTGATGCCGAAGTGGTTGTTGCTTTCCTTCGAGAGCTGGCTGAGGCCGGCACCACTTTCCAGCAGGCCCTGTGCAAGGGTAATGCTGGCAGGAATGCCGTAATCTTTCATTTCCTCAACGGCAATCTTGTTGTATTTGTCTATGTAGTCCAAAAAACTTTGGAGTTGTTTGCTGTATGCGGTATGGGCTATCATAAAGAAGCCTACGCAGGTGATGAACAGTTTGTTTATTTTCATGTTGCTATTTGCCTACTATCTTGCAAATTTAACAAAGTTTGTGTGATATTCCCTTTTCTATGTTAAGTTTGTGGACAAATTTATGTTTTTTGTTTATAGCTTTGCCAACATATTTTCGTTTTAGGGTGGTGTCTTGTATCCTTATTCCGATCTTCAAAATAGGGGTTAAACGCCACTTCAAGCAGAGGTGCAATTGTGAATGTTGAATCCTGTCTTTGACAAACAATTGTCAAAAATTTCAAATATTGACGATTGTTTGTTGTGCGTGGTTTGGTTACAGCTTCTCAAACCATGACCTGCAAATTCTTTTCATGTTATGTTGGCAATATGATAAAATTCGACAGAACTGAAGTCTCTGTCGGTTTTAATCCTTAACTTTGTTATAATCCATTGTTGCTATTTCCAAAACATCAATATTTAGTGAGTTCCCTTTACGGACTTGCACCAATGGACGGAGAATCCTGTAAAGGAATTACAAAAGATGCTTGAAGAAGCGTTCCGTGGAATCGGTTACGGCATATTAAAAGGAGGAAGGACGATGACGCAACAAGACAAAGATACATTGATTAAATTGCTGAATCAATATAAGGATTTAGGCATTTTGGAACAGATAGACTTCCAAAAATTCTATATCTACTCCATTATTGCCCATTCCACAGCCATTGAAGGCAGCACCGTGACAGAGGTGGAGGCACAACTCCTCTTCGACGAGGGTATCACCAGCAGTAAACGCACGATACAGGAGCAGATGATGAACCTCGATCTTAAGGCCGCATACGAATATGGAATGAAATGGATTCAGCGACACGAGCCTATAACTGTAGATTGGCTTATCTCGTTGGCTGCTAAAGTAATGAGCCATACCGGTAGCGAATATAACACAATGATTGGCAGTTTTTCGGCTGCACGAGGTGAGTTGCGCAAACTGAATGTAAGTGCGGGACTTGGTGGACCGTCGTATATGTCGTACCAGAAAGTGCCGTCACGTCTTGCCGCTTTTTGTGAAGAACTGAACAAACGTCGCATTTCGGTCGACAAGACAGACCCCTGTGCTATCTATCACCTCAGTTTTTGGGCTCACTACGAACTGGTGACCATTCATCCGTGGGCAGATGGCAATGGGCGTACCAGCCGTTTGCTGATGAACTTGTTGCAAATGGAATACGACTTGTTGCCAGTGCGAGTGCTCAAAGAAGACAAGATAGCTTATATCCAGGCTCTTGTTGATACAAGAAATACTGAAGATATTGGCATCTTTGTTGATAGCATGACGCAGTTGCATATTGAACACCTGCGTAGTGATATAGACAAATTCCTTAAGACGACAGAAGAATTTAGTGATAGGAGAATAGAAACTATCCAGAAAAATGTTGTAGAAAGTTCACAGAAAACGCAACAGAAAACGCAACAGAAAACGCAACAGAAAATTTTGAATCTAATAAAACAAAATCCCAATATCACGACACAAGAAATGTCTGATTTAATTGGGATTGACAGAAGTAATATTTGGCGAAACATGAAAAAGATGCAGCAAAAAGGCCTCATCCGTCGTGTCGGTCCCGACAAAGGCGGCCACTGGGAATTGCTTTAGCAATCATAAAAACCGATTTTTTAACAAATAGTGAAGTTCCCCCCGCTGCCAAAACAGGTGTCTCGTTGCTAATATGTGTTGGAGTTTCTTGTTGGCAATATGATAAAATTCGACAGAACTGAAGTCTCTGTCACTTTTAATACTTACTCTTTGTCAAAATCCATTGATGTTTTTATCAAAAGCACCAATATATGTGAGTTTTATAATAATGTAGAAACCCTTAGAATTGATTTTTTTCTCAGGATGTCAGATTATGATTAAAGAACTACTTCGTATATTTGTAGGTATTATGTAAAACTAATGTAAAACTAAAAAAGTATTATGAGAAATTATTTTCTAATTTTACTGACATCCATTAGTATGGTGTGTTCAGCACAAGACAAAGTAACATTCCATAATGGATCTGTAGCTGATGGAAAAGTTACTGAAGTGACAGATCAATTCATTAAATTTATTTATCAAGGTGAGGAAACTGTAAATACTTATGGAAGTATAGGTGTTTCTGAAATAACATTTGCAAGTGGTAGAAAACAATATATAACAGACAAAATCATTATCAATAATGGGAATGATTGGGAGAAAGTCAGAGTTGCATATGACAAAAATGAAGTAATGGGAATGAAGTCAATGGGAAGAATAGAGAAGCATTCAAATGGAGCATGGTCAATGCATAATTCTGAAGGTCACTTTATGAAGAAAGCTCTTATGAAAGCTCAAAAAGAAGCTGCAAAGAAAGGAGCATGTTGTGTTTTGGTCGTAAGCCAATCAAATGGAAATGCTGGACAATATCCTGATTCTTCTATTATATGTGAACTTTTTACATACTGAAATATTCAATAAATCAATAATATGAAACGGATGTCACTTGGCATCCGTTTCTTGATTTAACTATATAAGAAAAATATGAACTATAAAATAGGAAAACGTATGTAGAACTTTTATTGTCAAAAGTTGCATGTTCGAGGGCTAAACAATTTCTTGCATTGGCAGTGGAGGACGTTGTTTCGGTAAATAAGATAAATTCAATTTTTACTGGAAAAAGAATTGATATAATAAATATTTTGTAACGTTATGAGGAACTTGAAGACTCCCCATACTATAACAGTATTGTTAGTATAGTACAAACAGCTGTGAACTATTATAATCTCTAATACTGTTTACAAAGTGAAATAATTGTTGCAATGGGAAATAGACAACAAAAGCCTAAAGGCTACTGGAATGAGAATACCTGTCGTGAGGAGGCAAAGAAATATAACACTAGAGGTGATTTTAAAAACAATTGTTATCATGCCTATTGGCTAGCATTGAAAAATGGGTGGATAAATAGTTATGATTGGTTTGAAACACATACAAAACCATTTGGTTATTGGAACGAACAAACTTGTAGAGACGAAGCAAAGAAATACACTTCTAAGACTGCTTTTCAAAGAGGGAATGGTAGTGCGTATGCTATTGCACAAAGAAATGGATGGATTAAAGATTACGATTGGTTTGTAAGACCTGTTGTTCATAACAAAAAATGGACAAAAGAAACTTGTCGCGAGGAAGCAATGAAATACAAGTCAAAAAGCGAATTCGGCAACAGTGGAAGCGCCGCATACAATGTCGCCCGAATCAATGGTTGGTTGGACGACTACGACTGGTTTGAAGAACTACATAAACCAAATGGATATTGGACAAAAGAAACTTGTCGTGAAGAAGCTTTAAAATATAGTACAAGAAGTGGATTTCAAAAATATGCAGGCAGTGCATATGTAGTATCACGACAAAATGGTTGGTTGGACGACTACGACTGGTTTGAAGAATTAAGAAAACCTAGTGGCTATTGGAACGAGCAAACTTGTCTTGAAGAAGCAAAAAAATATAACTTAAGAAGTCGATTTTCTAAAGGAAGTCCAAGCGCCTATAACGTAGCCAAAGATAATGGTTGGCTAGAAGATTACTATTGGATGGTAAACCAAAAGATGTTTACAGAGACTGGCCGGTGGTTCAACCTTTACGTATATAAATGGAATGACCTAAACAGTGTATATGTTGGTATTACTATAGATCCCAAGCAAAGAGATTGGGGGCATCATAAACAAGGTTGTACTGTATTTAACTTCGCTTATGATAACCGTATAGACATACCGCCAATGGAAATTCTTGAAAACCATCTTACTCCACAACAAGCCGCAAAGAAAGAAGGAGAGTATGTTGAAAAATTCAAGCAAGATGGATGGAACGTTATAAATAAAGCGAAGGCAGGTTCGATAGGAGGACTTGGCTCTGGCAAGTGGAATAAGTCATCGTGTATGCGTGAAGCAAAGAAATACACTACTAAAGGGGATTTCATTAAGGGGAGTGAACAAGCTTACATTGTTGCTCGTAAGAATGGATGGTTGGATGATTACGACTGGTTAGTTGAAGTTATAAAACCCAAAGGTTATTGGAACGAACAAACCTGTAGAGAAGAAGCCATGAAATATAAGTCTAAAGTAGAATTCCATGATGGAGCATCAAGAGCATATGCATTGGCTTGGGAAAAAGGTTGGTTAGAAAGTTATGACTGGTTTCAAAGACCTGAAAATTACAATAAAAAATGGAATGAAGAAACTTGTAGAGAAGAGGCAAAGAAATATAATTCGAGAACAGAATTTTGTAGGGAAAGTTCTGGGGCTTATGAAGTTGCTAATCAACATGGTTGGTTAGATAGCTATGATTGGTTTGAAAAATACTCAAAACCTAATGGCTACTGGGATCGTAATACCTGTAGAGAAGAGGCTCTTAAGTATAAGTCACTTTCTGAATTTCGTAAACAATGCAGTAGTGCATATACTATAGCTTGGCGTAATGGTTGGCTTGAGAATTACAATTGGCTTGAGGTTAAGAAAGGCAAATGGAATGAGGAATCCTGTCGTGAGGAGGCTATGAAATACAAAACATTAAAGGACTTTTCAAAAGGGAGTAAAGGAGCTTACAAGGTGGCCTATATAAAAGGTTGGTTAAAGACCTATGATTGGCTTGAAAAACAAAAGAAACGAAATTACTGGAACCAAGAAACATGTCGAGAAGAAGCACTAAAATACAATACATTACAAGAATTTCGAAATGCAGCAGCACGTGCGTATGTACTAGCAAAAGAAAACGGATGGTTAGATAGTTATGATTGGCTTGAAAGAACCTCTGTACCTAAAGGCTATTGGAACGAGCAAACCTGCAGAGAGGAAGCTCTAAAATATAAATCTCGTGTGGCATTCTCAAATGGCAGTGGTGGAGCTTATGAAGTAGCCCGGAAAAATGGATGGCTTGAAAGTTACCATTGGTTACATACTCCTGAGAAGTGGAATAAAAAATGGAACGAAGTAACTTGTCGTGAGGAGGCAAAGAAATACTCATCACGAAAGAATTTTCAACAAGGCTGTGTTAGTGCTTATAATGTTGCTCGAAGAAATGGTTGGCTTGATAGCTACGAATGGTTTTCGGAAAAACCAAAATTCAATTATTGGAATGAAGAAACCTGCCGTGAAGAGGCATTGAAGTATAAGACAAAGACCGAATTTTTGAAAGGATGTAGAAGAGCTTACGAAGTATCACGCGAAAAAGGTTGGTTAAAGACTTATGAATGGTTCTCTATAAAGAGTCGGAAGTGACTAGTCTAAACCAGGTTCTGCTCTGGCTATCCGAAAACAGTAGAGTGGGTGGGCATGCTCCGTTTTTTTCATTTTTACAAAATAAAAGTTGAATAGGCTGTTAATATGTGACCTCTACAACCTAAACGACTCGGAAAAATGAATTAATAGAGGTCTCCAATGACTAAGTTTTTCATGAAAAACCTTTTATTAACCTTTTTATTTATCTTTTGTGGCATGATTCCCACAATTGCCTGCGAGTCTTGTATGTTAGGTGATGGATACTCTCAAGAATACCACTATAAAGGAAATGTCAGAACAGCCTACAAAGTAAAAACTTGCAAATACTTGGACTCTCTCGGCAACGAGAAGACTGATACTACGTCAGTCATATTCAATTTTTTCGATCAAAAACACAATTGTGTGTTATTTGATTATGAGAATCGAAGAACGGGTTCTTCCGCATACGTGAGGCGTGAATTCATCAATGGAAAGTATGAAGTGGTTGAAAGTCGTGGCCCATTCCCTATACGCAATAGTCATAGAATCTATTCAGACAAGGGCATATTACGTGAAGAACGTCTTCCCAATGCTACACGTTTATTCGATTCAAAAGGAAAACTGTATTGCACAATTACCTATGAATCTGTAAATTCAAAAAAGATAGCGAAATACGAATATGTCTTTTACGATAAAAGGGGAAAAGAAATGGACATCATTTCGGTGGATAGATACTACAATGTTATATCACGCATAAACAAAGTGTACGACAAGCGGGGAAATTTGACGGAGGAATATAAGGATGGAAAACTTACTTCCTATCATTGGTATGATTCGAAAGGAAGGCTGTTGTCTGATTCAACCAATTGCGGAAAAAAAACTTACACTTACGATTCAAAGGGCAATATATTAACACATCAAGGCACTAATGAATGCTTATATGCAGGGGAAAATAAAATACCTCAACGGTTCTTAATAAAATACGAATACGGAAAAGAAGGGGATAAAACAGTGCAGAAATTTGTAAACGGAGAGTTAGATAACATCGAACGCTATGATAAAAATGGAAATCGTACCTATTTCAGACGTTATTCTTGTTGTCCTAAAATTGAATGCAAGTATAAATACGATGAAAAGAACAAAGAGATAGAATGCTTATCCACGTATTTTAATGATAACGGCACTTATACCCATTGTAAGAACGGTGACGATTTTAACAGAAAAGAATATAGGAACGATACTCTTGTATATATATCCTTTTATGAGGAGAAAAAGGTTGACAATAAGCTGATTATAACACGAAATGAGGGCAGGGAAGATGACTCGCTAAAAGGTAAACTCAACATTGATACGATAATTTCTGTCACGACCTTTGACAAGAACGGCAAGACTCTTACCAAATGTTTTTATCATAATTCCGAGGAGACGAATTGCTCACGCTACACCTACAATGACGGAGGTTTGCTGCTCTCTATCGTACATGACAAAGGAAACTATAATACTGACAATTACGAATATGAGACTAGAATAGATTATCAGTATGATGACCATAACAACCTTATGTCGGAAACTCATAGGAATGGTGATAAAATAGTGAGACAAACGACCAACCTCTATGATGCAGATAATCATTTGGTAGAAGTGAAAACTGTAAAAAAAGATGGTGGTTATGAGTGCGTTAAATACGATAAAGTGGGGAATGTAGTCGAATGCGTAATCTCTGAGAAAGCAAGCATCACTATAAGTACTGCAGAGAAGACTATTTTGAAAAAAAATCCGACATATGTTACGATTATGACCTACACCTACTACCGCGAGTAACAGACTATCGTCCATTCGAATGAACTGATTTCTCTGGTTTGGACTCTTTTCTCAATGTTAATAAATTCGGTTTTGAAATATTGGTCCAAAAATCAAATCAGATATAAGACTGGGTCCTTGATAGAACTCTGCCAACTTGTACTTATCTTTGCATAAAATCTTTTTTTATGAGACAACTTGTAAAAACTATCAAATACGAGGTGCTCGACGAGGCCGATTTTTCTGCGGAAGAGCGTATGTTAGTCGACGCTGCCAAAGAGGCTGTCAAGGGTTCTTATTCCCCCTATTCGCACTTTTCTGTGGGGGCTGCCGTTTTGCTCGACAATGGGGTAGTGGTCAGGGGTGCCAATCAGGAAAATGGCGCTTACCCTAGCGGACTCTGTGCCGAGCGTACCGCCCTCTTTGCCGCTGGGGCCAATTATCCCGAGCAGAAAGTGGTTGCCATCGCTATTGCCGCCTTTACCGACGGACATTTCCTGCCTGAACCTATCACGCCCTGTGGCAGCTGTGCGCAGGTGATGGCCGAAACGGAGGCGAGGGCCGGACTGCCACTGAAGATTATTCTTTATGGGGCCTGTGGCTCTTTTCGTATTCATGGCGTTGGTTCCATCCTACCTTTTGCTTTCTCTTTGAAATAAGCGTTTTTTATCGCTTTTTTCTGATAATTGTGCTAAATTTGTAGTTATAAAGGTTTTTACGGAATAATGAGTGATAAGTTTGAACTCCATAGTTTTGGAGATAAGAGAATAGATAGGCCGGCAAATAACGACCGGTTTGTTGCCAACGCTGTAAGCGGGTCGATGGTGTTACGCACCGAAGACCTCGTTAAAATCTATGGCGAACGAACTGTTGTGAACCACGTTTCTATTAACGTTAAGCAGGGCGAGATTGTCGGACTTCTGGGCCCTAACGGTGCCGGTAAGACGACTACTTTCTATATGACTACCGGTCTGATTGTTCCTAATTCTGGACGCATCTTCCTCGACGATCAGGAAATTACCAAACTGCCTGTCTATAAAAGGGCTCAGTTGGGTGTCGGCTATCTGGCACAGGAGGCTTCTGTCTTCCGCAAAATGTCGGTTGAGGATAATATCCGCTCCGTGTTGGAGATGACGAATTTCCCGAAAGACTACCAAAAGGAAAAACTGGAAAGTCTCATCTCTGAATTCAATTTGAACCATGTCCGTAAGAATTTGGGTGACCGTTTGTCGGGTGGTGAGCGTCGACGTACCGAAATTGCACGCTGCTTGGCTATTGAACCGAAGTTCATCATGTTGGACGAGCCTTTTGCCGGTGTCGACCCTATTGCCGTGCAAGATATCCAGGACATCGTCTGGAAATTGAAGGACAAGAATATCGGTATTCTGATTACCGACCACAATGTCGACGAGACCCTTATGATTACCGACCGTGCCTATCTGTTGTTTAAGGGACAGATCCTCTTCCAGGGCACTCCTAAACAGTTGGCTGAGAACCCAGAGGTTCGCGAAAAGTATCTGGGGCGCGACTTTGAACTCAAAGAGCATAAACTGGCCGAATAATTTCTTTTTCCGCTGTTTATACTATAACTTTATAGAGGAGGTTTTTGTAACCTCCTTTTTTATTTAACTTATGCGTTGTATTATGAAAAAGGCTTTTTTTACTGTGACTCTCTCTCTCGTGGTCGCAACCTCGTTCTCGCAGCAGTTGTCGGTAACGGCCGGGGGTACTTACTCGAAGTGGCGTGACGATTTTACATCCTACCGTCTGGGATTCGATGTTGGGACCCTCTGCGTGTTTCAGTCCGATTCTGTTCCCTTCTGTTTCAATGCCGCTCTTATGCTGGTTGACAAAGGTGTCTGTCTCGATGGAAAAAAGTCTATTGAGCGTGGAGGTGAATACCGCTTCCGAACAAGCCTCTATTCCGTTCACGTTCCAGCTACAGTCGGTTACAAGGTGTCGTGCTGTAAAGGCCGTATGACTGTTATACCCACAGTTGGCATTTATGCCGATTATGGCTTCTTTGGAAAAATATCGCAAACTGCCGAAATATCCCACCTAGATTTCGAACATTATGTGGCAAAATTCGATGGGAAGGACCCTTATTCAGAGATTGAGAAATTAGAATACCAGGGGGTGAAGAACTTTAAGCGGTTCGACTGGGGGCTGCATGCTGGGCTGCAGTTGCATCTGACTAAACAGGTTTACTTGTATGGCGGGTACGATTATGGTATGAACAAAGTATGGGAAAACATGTATTTTAATCCTTATTTCTCTTCTTTTTACCTGAATCTGGGTTACCTGTTTGTCCCTTCTAAAAAGAAAATGCCTGTGCTTGAGGAAATCTGATTTCCTACAGCCTCTAACCGTATATAAACGGAAACGGCGTGTTGGTTTGCCAACACGCCGTTTTATTTGTTGGGTAGGTATTTACCGATTACTCAGCGTTCAAAGTGAAACGTTTGAAAGCGGTAACGGTCAAACCCTTGCTCTGGCTGTCCATGTACTGGGTCATGTTCAACTTAGGGTCGCGGTTGTATTCCTGGTTCAACAGGCAGTTTTCCTTGAAGAACTTGTTAACCATACCGGCAGCAATGTTCTGGATCATCTGTTCAGGAAGGTTTGCAGCCTTTTCAGCGGCAACGGTCTTCTTGATTTCGCGAGCCTTAGCACCGTCTTCTGCTGTAATCCAACCCTTACCGATGTTAGATTCGATGTGCTCTTCGCTGTCAACGTGTGCAGGGTTGATGCCGGCCTTCTTCAAAGCCTGCTCAACTGCCTTGTCGATCTGGTTCTGCTTTGCCTTCTCAACAGCGTTTCTCTTTTCTGCCTCAACAACATCGGCAGGAAGAGAAGCCTCGTCAAGAGAAAGTGGGTTCATAGCAGCAACCTGCATTGCAACTTCCTTCTTAACGTCGTTGGCAACGTTAGCCTGGTTGAAGGCAACGATGGTAGCCAACTTGTTTCCTGGGTGGATGTAGGCAACTACGTCTGAACCTTCAACGAAAGTGAAGAAGTCCAATTCGAGCTTTTCACCGGTAACACCACTTCTTTCAGTAACCTTGGCGCTGATTTCCTCGCCGTCGAGCTTCATTGCCTTCAAAGCGTCGAGGTCTGCTGGCTTGTTCTGGAGGGCAACGTTCAAGATGTCTTGTGTCAGCTTGATGTGGCCTTCGTTCTTAGCAACGAAGTCGGTCTCGCACTTCAAAGCAACGATAGCCGCATAGTTGCCGTTAACGCCGGCAAGAACACAACCTTCAGCTGCAGTTCTTTCACTTCTTTTTGCTGCAATAGCCTTACCTCTTTCGCGGATAAGCTCCATTGCTCTGGTTTCGTCACCATTTGCCTCTTCAAGGGCTTTCTTTACGTCAGACAAGCCTGCACCGCTCTTTGCGCGCAATGCCTTGATCTGTTCTATTGTAATTGCCATTTTAATGCTTGTTTATTTTAGATTTTAATTAAATAAAGTCTCCTCATCGGGGGAGACTTTATTTATATTTATGTAGAAGCGGTTAAGCTAATTACTCAGCTTTAGTCTCTTCGTTAGCCTTTCTAGCTGCCTTAGCGCCGCGACGTGGCTTTGCTTCGCCTTCTTCGTTGCTCTTGTCAGCCTCTTCAGCCTGCTTTTCAGCCTTACGCTCGTCCAAACCTTCCTGAATTGCGCTGTCGAGAGCAGTCAAGATAACGTCGATACTCTTGGTTGCATCGTCGTTAGCTGGAATAACGTAGTCGATGTTGGCAGGGTTTGAGTTAGTATCTACAAGACCGAATACAGGGATGCCAAGGCGGTTAGCCTCCTTAACAGCGATGTGTTCCTTCATTACGTCTACTACGAGAAGGGCTGAAGGAAGACGGGTCAAGTCTGCGATGCTGCCCAAGTTCTTCTGCAACTTGTCCTTCTGACGTGAAATCTGGAGTTTCTCACGCTTTGAAAGGTTGGCGAAAGTACCATCGTTGGTCATCTTGTCGATGTTGGTCATCTTCTT
>DGTD01000073.1:3887-4152 GCA_002396385.1 Bacteroidales bacterium UBA4345 | reverse complement strand
TTACGGATGGTAGGGAAGTTAGTCAAAGTACCACCTGCCCAACGCTCGGTAACGTATGGCATCTGAACGGCTTCTGCCTTTTCAGCAACGATTGACTTTGCCTGTTTCTTTGTAGCTACAAAAAGGATTTTTTTGCCCGATTTCGCAATTTGCTTCAATGCGGCTGCTGCCTCATCTACTTTAACTACGGTTTTGTGAAGATCAATAATATGGATACCGTTACGTTCCATGAAGATATATGGAGCCATTGCTGGATTCCATTTGC
>DGTD01000073.1:0-3833 GCA_002396385.1 Bacteroidales bacterium UBA4345 | reverse complement strand
GCGTTTCAGGTGACCAAAGTGGCAACCTGCTTCTAACAACTCATCAAAATTAGTTCTTGACATTGTTTTTTCTTTTTTAATCGTTTACTTTCTTTTTCTTTTACAAACGGTGGGGTAGTTGCGTTAGTTCGCAAGTCCTCATCGTTTAGATACTAAACGTTGCTCTTTTCAGTGTTGCTTCATTCAATGGCATGAATAGCAACATCCACCAAGAATTAACGTTTGCTGAACTGGAATTTCTTTCTTGCTTTTGGACGTCCTGGCTTCTTACGTTCAACCTCACGTGCGTCGCGGGTCAAGAATCCTTCTGACTTCAAAGCTGGCTTGTTCTCTGCGTTAATCTTTACCAATGCGCGGGCAATGGCAAGACGAAGTGCTTGAGCCTGGCCTGTGATACCTCCACCGTCAAGGTTTACCTTGATGTCGTACTGCTCGGCTACGTTCAGCTTGTTCAATGGCTGCTTTACAACGTACTGGAGCAGGCTTGATGGGAAATAGGTTTCAAGCTCTTTCTTGTTGATAGTAATCGCACCTTTACCTTCGCTTACATAAACACGGGCTACGGCCGATTTTCTTCTTCCAATGGCGTTTATTACTTCCATATTTATTAATTAATTGCGTTTAAATCGATTACTTTTGGCTGCTGTGCTTCTTGCTTGTGCTCGTTGCCAGCATATACATACAGATTGTTGATCAATTGGTCTGCAAGCTTGTTCTTAGGGAGCATTCCCTTTACAACCTTACGGATCAACTTTGCAGGATTGTCGTTCAATACCTTGCCTTGAGCAACTCCTTTCTGTCCGCCTGGGTAACCAGACCATGATAAATAAATACGGTCAGTAAGTTTGTTACCGGTGATTTTTACTTTTGCTGCGTTGATGATTACTACGTTGTCACCGCAGTCCTGATTTGGAGTGAAACATGGCTTGTACTTGCCTCTAAGGAGCTTAGCTACCTTTGAGCACATTCTACCAAGTACAAGGTCGGTGGCGTCGATCAACACCCACTCCTTTTTCTTCTGAGCTTCTTCTTTGCTTACAGAGATGGTTTTGTAACTTAAAGTATCCACTGCTTTAAATTTTTATTAATTAATTAATCTGTTCACACCTAACCCCATCGGGCAAATAGGGTATAGGATTTTAATTTGGATAATAATTTCGGATTGCAAAGGTAAGATTTTTTGACGACTAAAAAAAACAATTTTACTTTTTTTGCTTGACTCTTAATAAAAAAGAGGGGCAAACCTTCCGGCTTGCCCCTCTTTTTTGACTCTGCGATGATTAATTGATTTTCTTCTTCGCTGTATAGTTGATCTTAAGTGCGTTCGCTTTACGCAACGCCTGCTTAACATCGCTCACAATTCCCATCTTGGTGTGCTCGTCTGCTTTTAGCGATACAATCATCAAACCTCTTTCCTCTTCTTTCATTGAGGCGTTCTGGCTTGCTATGTATGACGATACCTTTTCTGGGTCGCTAACAATATCGTCGTCCAATTGGATGCGTGAGTCGGTTCCATACATCCTGTTTTGGGCGTTTGGCTCACCTATATATATATAGCGTACCAAACTTTTCTTCTCCAACTTGGTCAACTCAGTCGCCTGTGGTAAACCTATTGTCACCTTGTAGGTGTTTTCCTTCATGTGTGTCGTACTCATAAAGAAGAACAACAACATGAACACAATGTCAGGAAGAGATGCTGTACTGATGGCCTTAAGTTTGCGGCCGCCTTTTTTTCTAAATGTTGCCATTATTTACCTCCTCCGTATGTTTTAGGTTCTGCTTCTGATATTGCCTGTGGATAAGCTTTTCGTATTGCTGCTTGTTGGTCGGCATCCAATTCGCTGTACGGCTTCTTGAAGGCGCTCATCGATTTTGCGTTACGCAATTCGTTGTAAGCGGCTACAAGCTCGTTCTGAACTTCAATGTAGCGTCCGTAGTCGGTGCCACGGTCGTTCTGCAATGAAATGACGTGTCCGGTCGCTACCATCATTGTTCCAAGGTATGGAATGTTGACTGGTTCTGCTTCTGGAAGTTTTTCGTTTGAGCCGTCAGAAGAAATGAATGCTTTTGCCTCCTCTTTCAACTGGTTGACATTCATGACCTCGCCATTCACCATCAGGTCGTTATTGCTGTTCACAAGAATTTCCATGATGTTTCTTGGCTTGATATCGATTTCTTTGTCTGGCGTATTCGGATCCTTCATTGGAGGAAGCTGACGCGACAGACCCTCATCGGTTGCCATTGTAGTCGTAACAAGGAAGAAAACGAGCAACAAGAAGGAGATGTCGGCCATTGAACTTGCGTTAATCTCTTGTACTTCTCTTTCTTTTTTCATTTCTTTCCCTTTCTTACTTTAATTTCTTGAAAAATGGGCTTACTATAATTGATATTACAGCAATACCGATCAAGATATACGCTGTACGCAGTAACATATCGCTAATCTTTAACCAGCCTGAGGTGTTCTCGTCACCTTCGTAACCGATGATGTGCATTGGGGTGCCGTCGCCAGTTAGGTAGGTGATAAGCATGATAACAAGCAGTACACCGAAACCACCCAACATAATGAGGGTCTTGCCACGCGCGTCGCTGCCAAGTTTAACGATGAAGTTGCTGATGGCAGCAAAAATTGTTACTGTGATGGTTAGTCCTAATAATAGGTATATGTAGGCCAAGAAGGTGCCCGTGTTAGGGTCGTTTGGCTCTGTTGGTTCTTGCAAGTCACTCAGAACTAGAGATTCTGGCGCCATTGCATAGCATGAACCGATGACAATGACTGCAAGAACAATCAGTGCGATCAGCACCAAACTTGTCAATTTTTCGAGTTTCATGTTTTTATTTTTGTTTTAGATTATTCTGCAACTACTGGTGCAGTCTCAACGGTTTGCTTTGCTGCTATTTTTGCTTCTTCTTCGTGCTTTACGATGATGTCGAGCAAGCTGATTGAGGCATCTTCCATTTCGGTGGTCATACCTTCAATCTTAACGAGGATGAAGTTCAAGAACAACTGGAGAATCATCGCTACGATCAAACCGCCTACGGTAGTCAACAATGCCACCTTGATACCACCTGCTACGACTGTTGCAGAAATATCACCTACCTGCTGGATTTTATCGAACGCCTGAATCATACCGATAACGGTTCCCATGAATCCCAACATTGGAGCAAGTGCGATACACAATGAAATCCAAGTTACGTTCTTGTCTAACTGACCCATCTGTACGCTACCGTATGAAGTAACGGTCTTTTCAACCATTTCTACACCGTCGTCTACACGCATAAGACCCTGGTAGAAGATTGATGCGATTGGGCCGCGGGTGTTACGGCATTTGTCTTTTGCTTTTTCTACGTCGTTCTCTTCAAGAGCTTCTTCAATATCCTTCAAAAGTTTCTTTGTGTTTACTGAAGAAAGGCTCAAGTAAAGGATTCTTTCGATTGAGAGGGCAAGGCCAAGAATCAAGCAGATGAATACGGCACCCATGTATGGTACACCACCTTCAATGAACTTCTGCTTCAACACGTGGTGGAGGCTCTGGTCCTCTTGTGGAGCTGCGCTTTCTTTCTTAGCCTCATCTGCTGCTGGAGCTGCTGCTTCTGTCTGTTCTGCAACCTGCTCGGTCTGCTGTGCTTCTGCATTTTCGTCAGCTTCTTGTGCTGCAACGTTTGAAGTCAACATGGCTCCAACTATTGCAAATACTGCAAATACTTTTTTCATTTTTTTGTTTCGATTTTTTAATTATTAATTGTTTTATGTTTTTTTCTGTTTAAAGCGGAGAAAGCGGGATTCGAACCCGCGAAACACTTTTGATGTTTACACGCTTTCCAGGCGTGCCTCT
>DGTD01000008.1 GCA_002396385.1 Bacteroidales bacterium UBA4345 | reverse complement strand
ATCCGACAAGAGGCTCAAAAGAAAATGAAGTGCATCAAAAAAATTGATGCACTTTTTTTATATCAATTTCCCCAATCGTTTCACATGGCAGATCTATTAAAGTACATTAAAATCAGCGATAGAGAAGTCGCAGTCAGCGGACACCTTGACAGTATAAACCCGAATCTTGACATACCAGCCCAGATGAAACATTCGGGAAAGGTCTACCAAGTCACAGAAATCGGAGAGAACGCCTTTAGCGGCTGTATCACCCTGCAATCGGTCAATTTAGAACAGATAAAGAAAATACAAACCAAAGCATTTGCCGGTTGCGAGCAACTGCATTCCGTACAGTTCACCGACCATTTGACCTACATTGGAGAACATGCTTTCGCATGGAGTGGAATAAAGAGCATTGTTTTTCCTCAAAACCTATCAGCCATCGGCCAATACGCATTTGTCGGCTGTGAAAAACTGACACTAATAGTCAGTTTCGCTTCCACCCCACCCCACATATCAAACAAGAGTTTCGACCAAAGTACCTATACATCAGGCACAGTATACGTTCAACCAGACGCCATTGAACTTTACGAGAAAGACGATAATTGGAAAAAATTCAAGAACATACACTCTATTAGCGAGCTGAAGAACCTCCCCAACTTAGGCAACGAGGAAGAAGAAGACGAAGAAGAGCAAGACAAAGACCTGATTTTCACAGAAAACGTCATTTTCCGAATCAGCGAAAACGATAAAAAACAAGTCTGTGTAGAACAATGCAACCCTGACCTGGCAGGAACCCTGCACCTACCAGAAACAGTAGGATACGAGGGCAAAATATACCTGGTTACAGAGATTGAAAAAGGTGCGCTGGAAAACTGCGAGAAGCTACAACAAATACACATACCAGCCAACATCAGCTATATACCCTTCGGCACGTTCGCACACTGCGACTCGCTACAACACATACGGGTCGATGCCGGCAACCAAAGTTTCTGCGACAAAGACGGCGTCTTATTCGACAAGTATGGCAACATACTACTCTGCTATCCCAAGGGAAGGAAAGAGAAAAGCTACCAAGTGCCACCGACCACAGTAGGATTGGCTCCTGCCAGCTTTATCGACTGCACGAAACTGGAAAGCATTTACCTATTCGACAACATCAGCCTTATAGGCATCCAGGCGTTCTACAATTGTACCTCACTGAGAACAATCAGCCTGCCCATTTCGCTAAACGAGTTGTCGGGAGGCGCCTTCTACAAATGTGACAAACTGGAAAGCGTCTATGTCCAGGGAAGCGCACCCGCCGAAACAAACGACCCATTCGACGACGACACGCTAAAACGTGCGACACTGTACGTAAGTCGCGACAACTTACAAAAATATAAAGCAGCAGATTTGTGGAACAAGTTCGGCAAAATCAAGATGCTGGACGACATCAGCATCGACAACGGCGCCATGACCTTCCGCCCAAACGGAAGCCAAACTGCCACCCTCATCAACGTCGACAAAAAGCTGTCGGGAGCGCTCTCAATACCCGGCACCATAACATACAAAGATAACACCTACACAGTTGACCGGATAGGCCGTAACAGCATAGAAGACTGTAGGGAACTGACATCCATCGAATTGCCAGAAACAATAACCAGCATCGGCTACCGCTCGGTCTGCCTCTGCTCGGGAATCAAAAATTTGGTCCTGCCCCAAAATCTACGCTTTATAGAAAACGAGGCCTTCTGCTTCAACTTGAGCCTGACCACCATATTCCTGCCAGAAAAATTGGAAGCGATTGGCAACAACGCGTTCAACGGAGACCTTAAACTACAAGAGATAAAGATAGATGCGAACAACCAACACTACATCTGCCAAGACGGCGTTCTATACGACCGCAGAGGCGCTCTAATAGCCTACCCGGCGGCAAAGAAGGACGAGTGCTACCTACTACCAGACAGTGTTGACGCAATGAATAACACTACATTTGCCGATGCTGGTAATCTGACCCGTTTCGAAGTGTCGGCCAACAACCAATACTACTCTACCATCGACGGTGTTTTGGTCACAAAAGACCATTCCATACTGATTGCGTACCCAAGAGGAAGAAAAGATCGGGCATACACCGTTGACGGCAGCATAAAACAAATTAGCCAGAGGGCCTTTTCAAAAAGTAAAATTTCGCACTTAGACCTTTCGGCAGGCCTGCAAACCTTCGAAGAAGGAGCATTTTTTGACTGCCAGGACCTTGTTCAGGTCGACCTTCCAGAAGGTCTGACCGAAATCAGCGAACGCTGTTTCCTATGGTGCGAGAAACTGAAAAAAGTTGAGCTACCCGAAAGCATCGAAAAAATTGGCTCTGCAGCATTTATGAGCTGCAGGTCGTTGGAACATATAAAGCTGCCAAAGAGACTGACCCGTATCGACAAGGCTACGTTCTCGGACTGTGTGTCGCTGAGCCACATCGAGCTGCCAGAAGAACTGGAATCGATAGGCGACCATGCCTTCGCCAACTGTCCGCAACTGACCGGCATCAGCATACCGGCCAGTGTGAACTCGATAGGGGAAAGCGCGTTTGCCAACACCTTTACAGAACTTGGCATGCTGACGTGCATGCTGAACAACGAAGGGAACTTATCGATTGTGATGAACGGAGAAACACCGCCAGCCATTGCTGAAAACACTTTCGACCAATACTGCTACAACAGAGTTAGCCTGATAGTCCCTGAAAACGCCGTAAAAAACTACCGCAAGACGGAGGGCTGGGCAAAGTTCAAAAACATTATGACGGCAAACGGTCAAAAGAAGACGAAAAAGGGTTCTGGCATACTAGAAGATAAAGATTTCAAATACAAATTAATAGGGACAAACCAAGTAGAACTTACAAAATACAAACATAACAGAGCGGAGACGCTGACAATAGCTCCTCAGGTATCGTTTAATGGGACTCCATATACCATTACAAAAATAGCCGAGTCGGCATTTGAAGAGACGGACATCTACGGAATAACAATAGAGGCGCCAGTGGAAGTTATCGAGAAATATGCATTTGCGAACTGCAATTTTCTTCACTACGTCAAACTACCCAAAACGCTACGCGAAATTGGGATAGGTGCATTTGGAGGTTGCGCAACGCTGAAACAGATAAATCTTCCACAAAACTTGAAAGAACTGGGTATTGAGGCTTTCGCAGAGTGCCGTTGTCTGGCAACGATAGGCATACCCGAGAGTTTAGACAAAATCAACTACCACACCTTCTATAACTGCCAATCGCTTACCTCCATATCGCTGCCAAGCACCATAGAATCAATTGAGGAAGGTGCGTTTGGGAAATGTCCGGAGTTGAAAAGCATTTATTTGAGCAATGGTTTGAAAGAAATCGGGGAAAAGGCGTTCGAATATTGTGATAGTCTGACCGACATAATGCTGCCAGACAGTGTGGAAATGATAAACGACGAAGCCTTCCGCTATTGCGGCAACCTTACACAAGTCGACCTACCCGAACAGCTAAACTATATGGGTAATGCTGTGTTCAAGAAATGCAGGAATTTGAGCAAACTATATTTAAGCACCGAATGCGATCGCTATGCAGTAGTCGACAACGTACTGTATACAAAAGACCAGAGCGAACTCCTCTACCATCCGTCGGCATACGTCCGCGACTACAGCTACACAACCAGCGATTCAGTTAAAAGTATCAGCGACTACGCCTTCGAGGGCTGCCACATAACAGAGATAACCATATCGGGCAAAACGACCGCTATTGGCGACTACTGCTTCCAGAACAGCAAGATTGAATCGATACAACTACCAGCCAAACTGAAAAGTTTAGGTGCAAACGCCTTTTCAGGCTGCAAAGCACTAAAAACAGCAACTTTGCCAGAAAAGGTCACGCATATAAAAGAGGGACTTTTCCGTAATTGTTCAAAATTGGAGCAGGTACAACTGCCCGAAAAAATGAAAGCCATCGACAGTCTGGCCTTTAAAGGGTGCAGTGCACTGAAATCAATTGTTATAAAGGGAGATAACTGCTCTATAGCCGAGAAAGCCTTTGAAGACTGCAAAGCGCTGGTAAGCGTTAAACTGTACGGCATAAAAGAAGCAGGCAGTCCGGCCTTCTACAACTGCAATATAAAGGACCTTTTCCTATCGGAAGATTCGGGAATAGACATTAAGAAAGCCATCAAATGATTAAAATAAACATTATTTATCATAGAATAACAGCACTAATAATTGTAATGCTACTCGCATTGGGTTGCAGCCTCCAAAATACAACCCACGATTTATCAAATGCTCAGCGCAAGCTAGAAGACTCATGTGTGAAAGTTGAAGGAACCGTCTCTAATCTGGTATTCGATGGAAGAGATAGTGTACCCCGCTTAACATACGAACAGCTCACGAAAGAGTTTCAGATAGAAATAGAAGACAGCATCTTTTCCGACTGGTATCACCTAGGTTATTGTTATATAATAGGATATAACAGAAATGCAGGTATGGGAGAGGTAACAATCGAAGACTGTCCCCTGTACATATTTGAGCGAACGAAAGACAAGTGGCTTTTGAAGGAAGAAAAATCATTCTATCGAAATGCAGAGTTATTAGAAGGTAGCAAGAATTTAGTGAAAGTAGAAATATTCAAGGCGCACGACAATATTGATGACGGAATTGTTGGCTTTTATCAGTTGACCGAGGGCAATATAAAGCCAGTGCACGAGTACTCTATTTATTGCTACAACAATAAAGAGTCTATTGATTCCGATACAATTTCCTGCTTCTATAACATATTGACTATTAAAACGCAACCAAAATTTTCCTATCAACTTATCAAGGAATGGGTACTCTATTCAGAAATTAAAGACTCTGTTGGTTGGGACTGGAACTTACCAACATTTATGAATATGAACAAATACGGCCACCGAGATACTATTCATGTTGAATTTAGCGGACAACTATGAATTGTTATTATGTTTATTTTCAGTCACAATACACCTATTCGGCAGTACTCGTCTCACACTATAATCCCTAACTCGTCAAAACCGTCCTCAGTACGGGTAATGGACCTGGATAATACACAACACTGCGTTTTCTCCCCACACCGTATGAATGTGGTTAGGGGAACGTCAGTGTCGTTGCCAGCCATCCGTTGTCAATGCCGTAGGCCGTTGCCGTGGTGCTTTCCGCACCGCTGGCGTCACCCGGCAGGGTCTGGGTCAGCGGACGGTCCACCGCATCGTAGGCGGTGCGGTTGAGCCACACGGTATTGAATTTACTTTACCACAGCTCGCACACTCAACCCTAATTCTCGAGAGGAGGAGAACCAGTCAATATAGTCGTAGGAAAAAAGTAAAGTGTATGCCGAATCAGAATTATAAATAGGATTATTATATAAAGATGAAGACCAATAAGAGCAACTAGGAACTATATTGAAAATAGAGGTCTCTTGATATTCGCCAACAGCTGGTAAAAAGATGACGTTTCCATTTACTTTTGATGTGCCAACATAACCTTTTACTTTAGTTCCGTTAAAATCGGGTGTGTATATCCACTCACAACCTCCAATCAACTCTTTGATTTCAGTTATAGTCGGCATCCTCCATTGCATCCCCCAATTGCAACTTGCAGCGTCATCATCAGTATTAAGAACTTTATAGTCAAAAAAAATTGTGTCCTTGTTGTTTTTTCTACTCAAATTAGGAACACCCAATCCGGTTCTTTCGTATCGTCCCAAAGAATCACGGAAATAATACTTTGTAATAGAGTCTAATTCAAACACACACCATTTGTATGTTTGCCAGGAATAGTTTTCTTTGGGTCTTGTCTCACCCCATGCAAAGTAATCTCCACTATCGGTTGGTTTTTCAGCTCCTATATTACAAGTTGCCCACAATGTTTTACTGGGTAAGCCTAAATCCACGTAATTGTGCCCGTTTACTTGGCCACTAATGTCTTGTGCTACACCACGAAAAGCATAAGTAATAATTATTATAAAAATATACAATATTCTCATATTTGTAATTTAAATCTATTATCTTGAATGTGTATATGGCAAAGCCTTATATGTTTC
>DGTD01000120.1 GCA_002396385.1 Bacteroidales bacterium UBA4345 | reverse complement strand
AGCAGTAGTCAGCATCGAAGTTAGAAGGAGCAGCGCAACGGCCTTCGTAACCGAAGAAGTGGCCGAGACCAGAGAACTTGCCCACATACTTACCTTCAGCCTTCATAGCAGCCAAACGAGTCTTAACCATTTCGATAAGCAACTTCTCAGTTTCAATCAAAGAAACCTGAACGTTACCGTGAGGGTCACGCTCCAAAGTCAACTGCTTAGCGATAGCTTCAGGAAGGCTTTCGTAAACAGCCTTGCTGTTAGCAGACAACTTAGCGACAGCAGCCTTAACGTCAGACTCAGCAGCCAACAAGTCGTTCAATTCCTTGATGAGGACGTTCATTTCAGGAATGAACTCGATCAAGCCTTCTGGAATAAGGACAACACCGAAGTTGTTACCCTGTGCAGCACGGGCGGCAACAGCGTCAGCAATGCTATTTACAATTTGAGAAAGAGTCATCTTCTTCTTTTCAACCTCTTCTGAAACGATGCAGATGTTAGGCTGGGTCTGAAGAGCACACTCAAGCGCAATGTGAGAAGCAGAACGGCCCATCAGTTTGATGAAGTGCCAGTACTTCTTAGCAGAGTTAGCATCGCGCATGATGTTACCGATAACCTCAGAATAAACCTTACAAGCAGTGTCGAAACCAAAAGAAGTTTCAATCTGGCTGTTCTTCAAGTCACCGTCGATAGTCTTAGGGCAACCGATAACCTGAATGCCAGTGTTCTTCTGCAAATAGTATTCAGCCAAAACGCAAGCATTAGTGTTAGAGTCGTCACCACCGATGATAACGAGAGCCTTAATGCCAAGTTTGTTGCAGATTTCGATACCCTTGTCGAACTGCTCAGTTTCTTCGAGCTTAGTACGGCCAGAACCGATGATATCGAAACCACCAGTGTTACGATATTCGTTGATGTCGATCTGGGTTTTAGCATCAGAAACCTTGTCAGTGATTTCCATATACTTGTGGTCAATCAAACCGCTAGGTCCACCCAAGAAGCCATAAAGTTTAGCATTCTTGTTCATAGACTTGATACCGTCGAACAAACCAGAGATAACGTTGTGACCGCCAGGAGCCTGACCACCAGAAAGGATAACACCAACGTTGAAATCACCCATCGACAACTTTGCAGAAGCCTCTTCGAATGTAACAACAGGCATACCATAAGTGTTAGGGAACAACTTCTTGATTTCAGCCTGGTCTGCAACAGATTCAGTTGCTTTACCTTCTTTAAGAGCTACGCCACCCTTGAATGCCTTAGGCAATTTTGGTTGGTAAGCGGCTCTTGCGATTTGCAATGCACTTTTAGCCATTTATTAAAGATATAATGTTAATAAAATAATTATCGTCTTTTGACCATAAACAACTACAAAATTGCAGATTTTTTAAGAAACGACAAAATAAAAGATAGAGAAACCTGAACGACGCATGAACAACAGAATGGCACACACCCAGAAATCACATTATCGGTGCAGAGATTATACACAACAGATACGTACCATTGTGGGAAAGGAGAAGAACGGGAAGCCCCTGTGAATAGAGGCAAGAGAAAAGGGACGGAGAAATTTGGATAATTTAAAAAAGTAATTTAGCAACGACCACAGAAAAGAAAGAAAACAATTTAGACGCTAGCAAAATGGAGACACAGCAACAACAGATGACTTTAGAAGAGTACAAGAAGATAGACTTGATGAACAAACAATCACCGCTTTCCACCGAGGAGATAGAAAACTTGACAAAGTGGAACAACAGGTACTGAGAGCAACTTATGAGCGACTTCTCGCCAGAAGTGGCGGCGGCTGGAATCAATTCTGGACTAATCTAACAGGGATAGAATAATGTCGCAAATCTACCGGTAGGCATAGAAAAATCATATAAGAAGGTCAAGCCCCCGAGGAACCGGCAGAACACACCGACCAGCAAACCACCACAACAGCTGAAAAAGCAGTCGGCCAGAAAGAAATGATATCTGAGACAGACTAGTGGCAATCATTGGGGAATTTAGGGGGACAGAGAAGCAAAACGGGCAGCATTTTTTCATTATTTTCTAAAAAATACATAATTTTGTAATTCGGTGAATTAGACAGCACCTGATATATAAAACATCGGAAACAAAAGATAACAATAAGATAAATGAACGTATCGTACAAATGGCTTAAGAATTACATCAACCTCGATCTTGAGCCTGAAGAAGTATCAAAAACATTAACATCCATTGGTCTGGAAATAGACGGAATGGAAGAGATACAAACCATTAAGGGCGGTTTGGCAGGATTAGTAGTCGGCCAGGTTTTGGAATGTGAAGAGCACCCCGACAGCGACCACCTGCACGTAACCAAAGTTGATTTGGGCAACGGTCAGGAACCTGTTCAAATTGTCTGCGGAGCGGCCAACTGCCGCAAAGGCCTTAAGACAATTGTCGCTACAATTGGCACGAAACTGTACGACGGAGATAAAGAGTTCACCATTAAGAAGTCGAAACTGCGCGGCGTTGAGAGTAACGGTATGCTCTGTGCAGAAGACGAAATTGGCATTGGCAACGACCACAACGGCATTATAGAATTGCCAGAAGACGCAAAGGTCGGCACACCAGCCAAAGAATACTACCACCTAGAGAGCGACGCCCTCTTTGTTGTAGACATCACACCAAACCGAATTGATGCGGCTTCACACTATGGTGTAGCACGCGACCTCAACGCATACTTTGGCATCCACAAGCCAGGCAAATACCAGCTCAGCAAGCCAGATGTCAGCGCCTTCAAAGTTGATAACAACAACAATCCTTATAAAATTACAGTCGACAGCGCAGAAGCATGTCCACGCTACACAGCCGTTACCATTAGCGGTGTAGAGGTAAAGGAGAGTCCGGAATGGCTGAAGGGAGCACTTCAGAGCATCGGAATCCGCAGCATCAACAACATTGTTGACGTTACCAACTACGTTATGATGGCGATGGGCCAGCCATTGCACGCATACGACGCAGACCAAATAGCAGGCAAGCACGTCATTGTAAAGACACTACCACAAGGCACCAAATTCACCACGCTTGACGGTGTTGAACGCGAACTTGACGAACGCGACCTAATGGTTTGTGACGAAAATGGTCCGATGTGTATTGCCGGTGTTTTCGGAGGAGAGAAATCGGGAACAACAGAAAAGACAAAGAACGTGTTGCTTGAAAGCGCGTATTTCAATCCTGTTTTAGTAAGAAAGACAGCCCGCCGACACGGCCTAAGCACCGACGCGTCGTTCCGTTTCGAACGCGGTTGCGACCCAAACGCCTGCGACTACAACCTGAAACTGGCAGCCCTTCTCATCAAGGAAGTGGCAGGCGGTACTATCAGTAGCGAAGTTATCGACCTCTACCCTAACGTAGTGTCACCATTCCCTGTTGACATCACATTCGAGAAAATCAACAACCTGACAGGTAAGGAGATTGCAAAAGACGATATCCACACAATTCTGAAGGGTCTGGAAATAAAGGTTGTCAGCGAAGACGCTAATGGCATGAAATTGGAAGTTCCGACCTACCGTGTAGACGTTCAGCGCGACTGCGATGTAATTGAAGACCTCCTCAGGATATACGGTTACGACAATATCGAGTGCAGCACTACCCTCCACTCCTCTATAACATACTCTCCAAAAATCAACAGTTTCAACATCCAGAATATGATATCGGAACAGTTGACCGGCTGCGGATTCCAAGAGATTATGAACAACAGCCTGACCAAGAGTTCGTACTACACAAACTTGAAGAGCTACCCAGCAGAGAACCTTGTAATGCTGATGAATCCGTTGAGTTCAGACCTCAACTGCATGCGCCAGACATTGCTGTTTGGAGGCTTGGAAAGCATTGAGCACAACGTAAAGCGCAAGAGCGAGGACCTCAAGTTTTACGAATTCGGCAACTGCGACCAGTTCCACCCCGAGAAGCCGTCAATCAAAGAGAAGCCGCTCATACAATACAGCGAGGACTTCCACTTAGGCATTTGGATTACAGGAAACAAAACTGCACAGAGTTGGTCGACAAAGCAAGAAAAGGCCACCTTCTACCAGTTGCGAGCCTACGTGAACAACATTTTCGCAAGAGTAGGCGTTGGCAACAAGGTAAAAACAACCGAGTGCACAGAAGACATCTTCAACTATGGTCTGGAGGTAAAATCGGCCAACGGAAAGACCTTGGCAAAGATGGGCAGTGTAAAGAAGAGCATCTTGAAAGACATAGACATTGCACAAGAAGTATTCTTCGCAGACATCAACTGGCCAAACTTGATGAAAGAAATAGAGAACAACAAGGTACTATTCTACGACATACCTAAGTTCCCAGCAGTAAAGCGCGACTTGGCATTATTGGTAGACAAGAGTGTAACCTTCGCACAAATAGAACAAGTGGCATTCGAGACCGAAAAGAAGTTGCTTAAGAGCGTAAACCTCTTTGACGTGTATGAAGGAGCGAACCTGATTGTCGGCAAGAAGTCATATGCAGTAAAATTCATTCTGCAAGATGAGGAAAAGACGTTGAAAGATCAACAGATTGACGCAATCATGAACAAGTTAATTGAGAACTTCAAAAACAAACTTGGCGCCAGCATCAGATAAAACAGAATATAAATTACAAAAGATAACAAACTAATATGGGAAGAGCATTTGAATTCCGTAAAGCAAGAAAGTTCAAACGTTGGGGCCATATGGCCCGTGTGTTTACCAAACTGGGTAAGGAAATCTGTATGGCTGTAAAAGCCGGAGGCCCCGACCCAACAGGCAACCCACGATTGCGTGCGCTTATTGCGACAGCAAAAACGGAGAACATGCCAAAAGACAACATTGAGCGCGCAATTAAAAAGGCGACCGAAAAGGATTCAAGCGATTATAAAGTTGTTGTATACGAAGGCTATGGTCCAGCAGGAGTGGCTATTCTCGTTGAAACTGCGACCGATAACAACACCCGAACAGTAGGCAACATACGCAACTACTTCGACCATAACGGAGGTGCACTTGGCAACTCGGGCAGCCTTTCGTTCTTGTTCGACCATAAGACTGAAATCCGTGCAAAAAAAGACGGAGTTGACGTTGAGGAATTAGAGCTTGAGCTCATCGACTACGGAGCAGAAAGCGTGGAAATGGACGAAGAGGCCGGAGAAATTTTGATTGAAGGCACTTTTGAAGGTGGAACGAAAATACAAGGCTACCTAGAAGAAAACGGATTCGAGATTCTAAGTAGCGAATATGTATACCTTCCAAATAACATGAAGGAAGTTACACCCGAACAACGAGAAAAGGTACAGAAGTTGTTAGACAAAATTGAAGAAGACGACGATGTACAGAATGTATTCCACAATATGGTGGAAGACGAAACAGAAGAAGCATAATTTTTTAACAACACAAAAATAACAGAAAAATGAAGAAGTTTTTAATGCCCCTATTCCTACTTGCATCTCTTTCTGTAGGATTCACATCATGCAGCGACGACGATGATGACAACAACGACACCCCAGTCATTGCTCTTGCAAAAATCAGTTTGACTGCCAACGGTGAAGAATCACCAAAGGAAATTACACTTAAGAGAGGTACAGTTTACCAAAAAGAAGGTAAAGTTGGAGTTGACGACCAGTTGACATTAAACTTGAAAGCTACAGACGGTAGCAAAATCAAGAAAGTTCAAATAACTATCAACAATAGTTATGAGTATAATGCGGCAGCAGTAGATGCTAACGACAACGTTTACAACGACAAGTTCACCTACGAGACTCCATCTACAGAAAAGAAGATCACCTTAGTAGGTGTTTACGGGAAATACACTATTAAAGTAACAACAGACAAAGGTACAATCTGGTCACAGAATTTGGAAGTTGTTAATGAGAAAGGAAACTCACCTTACAGCGGTTCAGGTTCCTCATCAAACAGATATCTGTCAAACAAACAGACCATTATTCTTGATGCATCTGGCAAGCAGTACGCCAAAAAGTTCAGCACCAACGCTTTAACAGCACTCACTTACAATGTAAGCAACGAAGGTGGTGTTAAAGATTTCACTTTTGGAACTGCAAAACTCCACGCAATCACAGAGGAGGACTACGAGAACTACCAAGGTTCAAAAGGTGACTTCTACCTTCAGGCTGAGGGTCTTGGTGACTATGGGAAGCCATCAATCAGCAAAGAAAAGACCGAATACCTTGTTTACAAAGCAGGTAGTTACTACTATTTGATCCACATCTTAGAGATGGATGGCGACATCATCAAGTTCGACATTCAATACTAATACAGAACAAGATTCCGAAAAAAGTCTGGCTAATAACCAGACTTTTTTATTTTCTGAGTAGGTATTACAAAATAAAATCACTACTTTTGCAAAGAATAAAAAACAGAATGAAAATGAGTGTTTCACATATCCACCATCATCATCAGCGTTAATTAAACGGTGAGCATATGGATGTGTGTCAAACCTTCTAAACGATATAAAGCTTGCCGTTTTCGGCAAGCTTTTTTATTTCAGACAGGAATATGCGGAAGATCAACAACCCATGGAAAAGGTATACCGAATTCCGGTGTTTCGGCTGCAGCGCATCAAATGAAGATGGCTTGCAAATGGAATTCAAGGAAGGAGATAATGGTGAAATAATATGCCGATGGGAACCCCAATCAAAATTTGCCGGTTGGCCAGGGGTCATCCATGGAGGCATACAGTGCACACTGATGGACGAAGTAGCAGCCTGGGTGGTTCATCACGATTTGAAAGTTGCAGGAGTCACCAGTAAACTTGATACAAAGTTTATCAAGCCCGTCCATAGCACAGACCCATATCTGACCATTAAAGGTAAAATGAAGAAGACAGCCCATAATTTGGCTTGGGTTGAGTGCTGGATTGAGAATATGGCAGGCGAACGATGCGCAGAAGCCACAGCACTCTACTTCACCTATTCGAAAGAAGAAAGTATCTCTAACTTCTACTACTCAGATATGACCGTAGAAGAAGACACAGACAATAAAGAATAAATAAAAATATAGAAGCATTATGTTGAGAATTGCAGTACAGTCAAAAGGTCGTTTGTTTGAAGAGACCTCGACCATGTTGGCAGAATCGAGCATTAAAGTAGATGGTGGAAAACGTACGCTTTTAGTAAAGGCGAAGAACTTCCCAGTTGAGATACTCTACCTACGCGATGACGATATTCCCCAAGTAGTAGCCGCCGGCATAGCAGACGTAGGCATTGTAGGAGAAAACGAATTCGTTGAGAAAGGTCAAGAGGCCGACATCATCAAACGCCTCGATTTCAGCAAATGCCGTATATCACTCGCCATTCCAGAGGCAGAGGCTGCAACATATCCGGGTGTTCAATGGTTCAACGGGAAAAAAATAGCAACCTCATACCCCAATATTCTGAAACAGTACTTAGACAAGAACAACATCAAGGCCGAAATCCATGAAATTATGGGTTCAGTTGAAGTTGCGCCAGGGATAGGTTTTGCAGATGCCATTTTCGACATTGTAAGTTCAGGCAGCACACTGGTCAGCAACAAACTGAAAGAAGTTGAGATTGTTATGCACAGCGAGGCCATCATGATCGGCCACAAAGGATTGAGCGCTGAAAAGAAAGAGATTCTTGACGAACTCTTATTCCGTTTCAACAGCTATAAAAATGCAGAAGGCAAGAAGTACATCATGATGAACATTCCGACCGACAAAATAGACGAAGTTGGAAAGATACTTCCAGGCATGAAAGCGCCAACCATCACCGCACTCGACACCCCAGGCTGGTCAAGCCTACAGTCGGTAATTGAAGAAGAGAGTTTCTGGGAAATAATCAACCAGTTAAAGGCACTCGGAGCAGAAGGCATCTTGGTTGTACCTATTGAAAAAATGATTCTCTAAAACCCAGCAGCTATGCAGTTAATTAAATATGCGAAAAAAGAAGAGTGGGCGAAACTACTAGAACGCCCACATTTCGACACCACCCAGCTTTTTGCGACCGTTAGAGGCATTCTCGACGATATACAGAAACGCGGAGACGAAGCCGTTAGAGAATACGAAGAAAAGTTCGACCACGTCAAACTAGACAACCTTCAAGTAACCGAGGCTGAGATTGACGCAGCCGAAAAAGAACTGGACGAAGCCCTGAAAGCCGCTATTGTAAGAGCCAAGAACAACATCAATAAATTCCATGCCGCACAAGACCAACCTCTACCCTGCGTAGAAACGACCCAAGGTGTAACTTGCTGGCAGAAGGCAAAAGCAATAGAAAAGGTAGGTTTGTACATACCCGGAGGTACAGCGCCATTGTTCAGCACGGTATTAATGCTGGCAGTTCCTGCTAAGATTGCAGGCTGCAAGGAAATAACCCTATGCACACCACCGAACAGAGAAGGAAAAGTACCAGCAGCCGTTTTATTTGCAGCAAAAACCGCAGGTGTAAACCGAATTTTCAAAATTGGCGGTGTACAGGCAATTGGTTCAATGGCCTATGGAACCCAAAGTGTACCAAAATGCTACAAAGTGTTTGGCCCTGGCAACCAGTATGTCACCGCAGCCAAACAACTGGTTAGCCTGAAAGATGTTGCCATTGACATGCCGGCAGGCCCGAGCGAAGTAGAAGTGCTAGCCGACGAGACCGCCAATCCTGTACTTGTAGCCAGCGACCTACTAAGCCAGGCAGAACATGGAGTTGATAGCCAGGCCATATTGGTAACGACCTCGGAAAGCCAGGCAGAAGCCTGCATAAAGGAAGTAGAAAGACAAGTACAACTTCTTCCTAGGAAAGAGATTGCGGAAAAGAGTCTCGCCAACAGCAAGGTCTTTGTTGTGAAAGATATGGACGAAGCCATAGACTTGTCGAACGAATACGCGCCAGAGCACCTCATCATTTCAGCCAAAGACTATAGGGCAATAGCAGACCGCATCAACAATGCCGGTTCCATCTTCTTGGGCTATTGGACATCGGAAAGCGCAGGCGACTACGCCAGCGGTACCAACCATACCCTTCCGACAAGCGGATACGCCCACGCCTATAGTGGTGTCAACCTTGACAGTTTCCGCAAGAAAATCACCTACCAGGAAATCACGGAAGAAGGTTTGCGCAACATTGGTCCAACAATTGAGATAATGGCAGAAAACGAACAGCTGTTTGCCCACAAAAATGCAGTAACCCTACGTTTACAGGCAGTGGACAAATAAACAGAATATGAATTTAAACCAGCACAATTATGGCAAAATTCGAATTAGAAAAACTCGTCAGACCTAACATCTGGAAATTAGAGCCCTACTCTTGTGCCCGCACCGAGTTCACAGGAGAAGCGTCGACATTCCTCGATGCGAACGAGAATCCATATAACGCCCCCTATAACCGCTACCCCGATCCGTTTCAGGTAGAGGTAAAAAAGCAGATTGTCAAAGTCAAGGGTTCAACACCTAAGAACATCTGTCTGGGTAATGGCAGCGATGAAACCATAGACTTGATGTACCGCATATTTTGCGAGCCTAAAGTTGACAACGTAGTCGCGATTGAGCCAACATACGGAATGTACAGAGTATGTGCAGACATTAACAATGTTGAATACCGTACCGTATTACTCGACGAGAACTACCAATTCACCGCAGAATCGCTTCTGGCAAAAGTAGACGGGAACACAAAAGTTATATGGCTGTGTTCACCGAACAATCCGACAGGCAACGCATTGAACGGCACAGAAATCAAAAAAATACTGGATAGTTTTTCCGGCATTGTAGTGGTAGACGAAGCCTACATCGATTTTTCAAGTCAAGAAAGTTGGATTGCAAAACTAAACGAATATGCGAACCTCGTCATACTCCAAACGTTTTCGAAAGCCTGGGGAAGTGCGGGCATCCGCCTTGGAATGGCTTTTGCGTCAGAGGAAATCATCAACCTGATGAACAAGGTAAAGTACCCATACAACATCAACATTCTGACCCAGCAACAGGCGTTAACGCTGCTTTCTGGGAAAGAGAAGGTTGACGAATGGAGAAAGATAATACTGGCAGAGAGGAAACAATTGACAAAAGAACTCGCGAAATTCACATTTGTAGAGCGAATCTACCCAACCGATGCCAACTTCATTTTAGTAAAAGTATCTGATGCCAACAAACTTTATAGTCATTTAGTTGGGTGCGGAGTAATCGTGAGAAACAGAAATAGTGTATCTTTGTGTAAGAATTGTGTACGCATTTCAGTAGGTTCCCCAGAAGAGAACCAGGAACTGGTAAAGGCACTCACATCTTTTTGTAAATAAAAAAAATTATGGATATAACAGGACAACAACTAGAAGCAACAGGCCGCGTTATTGCAGTACTCCCCATCCGTACAGGTACGAGCGCAGCCGGAACCGAATGGGCTAGCCAAGACTATGTCATTGAATACAGTGAGCCAAGCGCACAGTATCCACGCCGTTTGAACTTCAATATTTTCGGTTCAGACAAGATCCAACAGTCCAGCCAACTTCTACAAGTAGGGAACACAGTAAAAGTTAGTTTTGACATTGACGCCCGGGAGTATCAAGGCCGTTGGTTTACGTCAATCAGAGCTTGGAAAGTAGAGCCTGCAGGAGCAGCCGTTCCAACAGCAGCTGCAGCCACTACCTACGCCGCACCAGCACAGCCAATGGCACCAGGTGCAGCACCACAGCCAATGCAGCAACCAGCAGCCCAACAAGACGAATCAAGCGATCTTCCATTCTAAATAAGGAGATATCGAAAAAAAGCCACAACTCGAATTTTGTGTTGTGGCTTTTTTCATAATAAAAACACTATCTTTGTTAAAAACAAACAATATGGGAACAGAAAAAATCACATTAACAGCTCTACCCTATACGGAAGACGCATTAGAACCAGTAATTAGCCGTCAAACCATCTCAATCCACCACGGCAAACACCTTCAAGCCTACGTAAACAACCTCAACAACCTCCTTCCCGGCTCAGGATATGAAGGTAAAGACCTTATCGAAATTGTAAAATCGTCAAAAGGAGGTATATTCAACAATGCGGGTCAGATTTTGAACCATGAGCTCTACTTCAAACAATTCCGCACACCACAAAGCGATAACCAACCCAAAGGCAATATTGCCGCAGCAATTGTCCGTGATTTCGGTTCTTTCGAAGCCTTTAAAGAAGAGTTTCAAAAGAAAGGAGCGACATTGTTCGGGTCAGGCTGGGTTTGGCTCTCAGCCGACACAGAAGGGAAACTGGTTATCACCCAAGAACAAAACGCTTCGAATCCGGCTGTAAGTGGCAATAAGCCACTATTAACGTTTGACGTTTGGGAACACGCTTACTACCTCGACTACCAAAACCGACGTCCAGACCACCTTTCCGCCCTTTGGTCGATAATAAACTGGGAAGTAGTGGAAGAACGTTACAATGCGAAATAAACATATTGCATTCAGAACAGGAAATACTCCCCAAAGAGATTATTCTCTTTGGGGAGTTCTATTGGGAATGGTCCGTACTAAAAAGCAAAGACAGTCATACAGCAGCCATCAACAATAGAACCACATTGATTGAGACACGAATAAAATGGAAAAGCCACAAGAAGAATTCCAATTGACTTCAGGAATTGAAAAAAACAGCCAAAGTGCGATAAGCTTGAAAGAGCGTTATCGGAGAGCACTTCAGTGGTGGGAAGCAACAAACCCCGACGCAGACACCGAGCTAGTGTACCACAACCATTACGAACTACTTATAGCCGTAATTTTAAGTGCCCAATGCACCGACGCCAGAGTAAACCAGGTAACCCCCCGTTTATTTGCCATATATCCGGACGTTTACGCACTAGCCCAAGCCGACAGCAACGAGGTTCTACATCTAATAAGTTCAATATCGTACCCAAACGCAAAAGCAGAATACCTTTGCCAAACCGCTCGACAGTTGGTAGAACACCACAATGGGGAGATACCGAGCGATTACGATGCCCTATTAGCTCTTCCTGGAGTAGGTAGAAAGACAGCAAACGTAATGAGGGTATGCGCATTCGGCATTCCCTCAATGCCTGTCGACACACACGTATTCCGAGTTGCCAACCGGATAGGACTAACAAAGACAACCACCCCCGAAGCTACAGAAAAAGAATTACTAAGAAACATACCAAACAATAAATTAGGAAAAGCACACCATTGGCTAGTTTTGCACGGCCGTTACATATGTACCGCAATGCGTCCGAGCTGCGATAAATGCGGACTTACAGCCATCTGCAAGCACTACGCCAAAACCTCTGGTACGCAGAAATAACTTATCAATTAAGCAGTTAAAAAAGCGAAGGCAGAAGTATAATTTGCACAAGTGCATATTTTTATGTATCTTTGCGCCGCTAAACAGAATAAACTAACGATTTACTCAGTACTAACTAAAAAACAAAAAAACTCCATACTGTTAGTTTGTTCAGCTAAAGAAACTGCTTATGAAGAAAATTAGTGCATTTGTTTTTGCGATTGGTCTCATCTGCTTGACCCTGGCTTTACTTCCGCACAACAACAATCACTTAGGCACCTACAAATTCATGCGAGATGGTGATAACCATTACGTGCTTATTAATTTTTGGGCATCGTACGATGCCGCTTCTCGAGAAGAAAACATCCGCTTTTCAGAAGTATTAAAGAAATACGACTGCGAAGCAATAGGTTTAAGCTCGGTTTCCGTATCACTAGACGACTACGAGAGTCTGTTTAACGAAGTTGTTAAAAACGACAATCTGCAGTTTTCAAGGATATATCGCGAAAAGAAAGGCTTTTCATCGGAATTAGCAAAAGAATTTAAATTAAACCACAAGTTCGGGAATTTCTTGATTGACCAAAACGGTAAAATCATAGAAAAGAATATCACTCCTGAAGATTTGGCAAAACGCCTGAAAAAAAAGTAATAAAAGCCGGTACACACCGGCTTTTTCTTTTAACACACAAGCCCATTCCAAACGACGGAATGGGGTCTTTACCAGACAGGAACAGGCTGGCTTCATCTTACCAGAATCCACTCTGAACAGAGGTAGAACTAAAAAAAGACAGACATGAAGAAGATATCACAATTCGAAACTCTGAAAATCATCAACCACTATCCCTTACTGCAAAAGGGATTCGCCTACTTTATAAACCACAATACGGGCATCTCCAATCCCTACCACAACATCACACACACTATGGCAATGCTCCAATTAGTTAACGAATGCATTGCAGAAAGCGGATACAATGGAGACCGTGAAAAGTTGTTGCTACTAACACTCTTTCACGACTACAACCACTCGGGTGGAAAGTATTCCGACGACACCAATGTGGAAAACGCCATATCGGGATTGGAACACTTTCTAAAAGAAAACGGACTTACCCTAACAAAAGAACAATCGGAGGCATTATGGGACACCTGCTTTCCCTACAAAGGAGAAACAAAATCGATAGAAGGAAGAATCTTACGAGAATGTGACAACCTGCAATGGACTTTCGACGATTTTTTCACACAAACCCTTATCGGTTTGAAAACAGAACTGAATGTTTCAATCTTCGAGACCGCAATAAGGAGAGAACTGGAATTCGTAGAAGAATCAGCAAAGCATCTTACACTAAAATACACCACAACAGTTGCACAACAATACCTACCCGAATTGCGCGACTATTGCGATGAATTACTGAAAACTATATAAATGAAACAGTAAAGAAGGGCTTATTGATCAGCAATATCAAAATTATAGTTCAAATCATACTCCTTCATAAAGGCAATGGCCGCAGCGTTCACCTTTTTATTATAGACAGTAGCCGAATCGAGATAAGAACGACGTACGAAAGAAAGTTTTTCGCCTCCACTCAAGATGTTTTCCTTTTGGTTGTGTAGAAAACCAGAAGCAAACTGCGCTTGTTTTTTCAAATAAAAATAGACGGAATCGGAAGCACTGTAAGGTTCGCACTTGTCTAGCTCCGACAAAACACCATCTACGTTTTGTAAAGCCTTGTCATAAACGGCAGCATCGGAAGCACTTAAGGCAGCCACCCCCTCAGACATGAGTTTGGTATTTAAAACCCAAATACGTTCGAAATAATCGGCAGGAGTATCGCATGCGGTTAGGCTAAGCGCCGCAATGGCACAAAAAAAGAACTTTTTCATATTTATAAATTTTTGACATCTATATGCAAATATATATCAATTACAGCATTTGGACAAAAAAAGTCAAAAGCCAGAAAGACCAGAAAAAGCAAGATATCAACAACTCCATTCATATTTGCTTTTTTTTTGGGCAGAAAAGCCATAAATCGTTATATTTGGGTAAATTTTGAAAAAAGGTGGACAAAGAAGAGCAAGTAATAAAAATAGGCATCATTGGTCTGGGGTACGTTGGCCTACCACTTGCCGTGGAGTTTGCCAAACATTACAGCGTTGTCGGCTTCGACATTAACAATAAACGCATAGAAGAATTAAAAGGGAACAACGACCAGACCCAAGAGGCGGATTTGGAAGTTCTGAAAAACGAGATTTCCACCCATCAGTTAACGCTGACAGACAAAATAAACGACTTGAGCCCCTGCAACTACTACATAGTAACAGTTCCCACTCCAATTGACAAATCGAACAATCCTGATTTAAGACCACTCTTGTCGGCCAGTAAGTCAATCGGGAAACTCTTAAAAAAGGGCGACATAGTCATCTACGAATCAACCACCTATCCAGGGTGTACAGAAGAGGTGTGTGTTCCCGCATTAGAAGAAGAATCTGGTTTAACCTATAACATAGACTTTTACTGCGGCTACTCACCAGAAAGAATCAATCCTGGCGATAAGGAAAATACGCTGACGAAAATCAAAAAAGTGACATCGGGATCCACACCGTCAGCCGCAAAAAAAATAAACGACCTTTATGCCAGCATCATCACAGCCGGCACCCACTTGGCACCCAACATAAAGGTAGCAGAAGCAGCCAAGGCCATAGAAAATGCGCAAAGAGACATCAATATATCATTTGTAAACGAGTTAGCCCTAATATTTGATCGAATAGGCATCGACACCAACGATGTGCTAGAAGCAGCAAGCACAAAATGGAACTTTCTACCCTACAAACCCGGGTTAGTAGGCGGACACTGTATCAGTGTAGACCCATACTATCTGGCTCACAAATCCATCAGTTTGGGCTACTACCCCGAAGTAATACTAAGTGGCAGGCACGTCAACAACAGTATGGCTAAATTTATAGCCGAGAAAATCATCAAGCTATTAGTCGGGAACGGTTCAAAACTAAAAGGTGCCAAAGCCCTTATATTGGGCTTCACATTTAAAGAGAACTGTCCGGACACCCGCAACACGAAAGTAATAGACATCTATAGGGAACTAACAGAATACGGGTTAGAAGTTGATGTATGCGACCCGTGGGCGAACACCGAAAAAGTTGAGAGCGAATACAACATAAAGTTGCAAAAGGAAACGAGTGGGAAACACTATGATGCCGTAGTTGTTACAGTGGCACACAAACAATTCCTGACGTTTGACTACCAACAACAGAAAGACAACGGTGCCATAATTTTTGACGTTAAAGGCATTGTTCCGCGAGAATTGGCGGACGCTCGTTTATAGTCCCCAAAAAGGAAACAGTTAAGCAAAAATGAAAAAATACATTATCGATTTCAAAGTAAGCAGTAATAAGGCGATGGGCAACAACGCCATTCTGCTAAAATTGAGAGCTCCAGGACAACTACCTGAAATGAAGCCCGGCCAATTTGTGGAAGTAAAGGTTGAGAACGAGCCCAACACATTCCTGCGCCGCCCCATATCTATCAACTATGCCGACTACAAGAACAATGAGATATGGCTACTAATACAGAAAGTGGGGAATGGTACACGAAAACTCGGAGAATTGCAAACCGGAGACACGCTTAACTGCGTAATACCTCTTGGAAATGGTTTCGACACCTCGGCTGTAAAAGACAAAAAAGTGCTACTTGTTGGAGGCGGAGTCGGAGTTGCACCCATGCTGATGCTGGGAGCCACGCTGAAAGCAGAGGGGATGACTCCCACGTTCTTGTTAGGCGCACGCACCCAAAGCATGCTGCTTGAACAAGAACTGTTTGAACAAACAGGCAAACTATACGTAACTACAGAAGACGGAAGCCTCGGCGAGAAAGGATTTGTAACTAACCATAGCATTTTAGAGAAAGAGCACTTCGACAAGATATTCGTATGCGGCCCAACCCCTATGATGAAAGCCGTAGCAAAATATGCAAAGAACAATAACATTTGCTGCGAAGTGTCGCTTGAGAACAAAATGGCATGCGGACTAGGCGCATGTTTATGCTGCGTTACAGAAACACAAGAAGGCCACAAGTGCGTGTGCACCGATGGTCCAGTATTTAATATAAACGATTTAACATGGCAGATTTAACGACCCATATAGGCAACCTCACCCTTAAAAATCCGGTAATGACAGCGTCTGGAACATTCGGATTCGGATTAGAATTCGCAGACTTTGTCAAATTAGACGAAATTGGCGGTATAATAGTAAAAGGCACCACCCTACACAAACGCGAAGGTAATCCCTACCCACGGCTAGCCGAAACCCCTATGGGCATGATAAACGCCGTTGGCTTGCAAAACAAAGGAGTCGACTACTTTGTGGAACACACCTACCCACAGTTGAAAGACATCGACACCCAAATCATTGTAAATGTAGCAGGTCATTCGATAGACGATTATACGGCATGTGCCGAACGCATAAATACCCTTGAAAAAATTAACGCCATAGAACTGAACATCAGTTGTCCGAATGTAAAAGAAGGCGGTATGAGTTTTGGCACCAGTTGTCCGATGGTAGAAAAAGTGGTAGGCGCCGTACGTAAAGTATACAACAAAACACTCATCGTCAAATTGACACCAAACGTGACCGACATAGCCGAAATTGCTAAAGCAGCAGAACATGCAGGAGCCGACAGCGTAAGCCTCATCAACACTTTGATGGGTATGGCGATAGACGCGGAAAAAAGGAAACCTTTGATTTCTACCGTCACCGGAGGTCTGTCTGGCGCATGTGTAAAGCCAGTTGCCCTACGAATGGTTTGGCAGGTAGCTAAAGCAGTGAAGATTCCTGTAGTAGGTTTGGGCGGTATTATGAATGCCACCGACGCCATAGAGTTTATGCTTGCCGGCGCCAGTGCGATTGAAATTGGAACAGCCAACTTCATAGACCCAGCCATCACTGTAAAAATAGCAAAAGGCATTGACGAATATCTTGAACGCCACGGATTCAAGAGCGTAAAAGACATAATCGGAGCATTGGAAGTTTAACTTAGGCAAAATGAGAAAGGCAGTTATAGCAATTATCCTTCTTATAGTTACCGGCGTTGGTGCGTATTTCGGCTACGATTTCTACAAGCAAAAGAAATTGGAAGATGAAATAAATTCCAATAAATGGTCGGTAGAAGAAATGGGTAATTTAAACCTGGTAGAAATGACTATCGATAACGATAGTCTTTTTACCGATGCCTTATATGCCTTACTGACAAAGAAACTGGAAGACGGAGACCTGCCTGCCAGTCTAGAGCTTAAAATCAACGATTCGTCAACCGACCTTTCTTCACTTGAAAAAATACTGATTAGAATAAGCAACAAAAACTACATGGTGTCCGATAGTCTGACAATAGAGAAAAAGGAGCCACATTCACTATATGGTAAATTAAGACTCAACATCGCGAAAATTGACTCTACCAATACAGATAAGTCAGAACTTATCCACTTTATTGAAAACCTATACACGCTTGAAAACATCGAGATAAGCATTAAGCCCTATCTGAAAAAATATGAAGTTGGATGGATTAATGCCGACATTCCAGAGGCAAGAGTCTTGGAAAGGCCACTTCCAGAAACATGTATAGAAGAATTTCCATCAGCCGATTCGGAAGTAGAAGAAGCGAATGCAGACACAGTTGTTGAAATCTTATAAATTCGCAGTCTGTTAAATTAAACAACTAAAGACTCAAAAGCCTTTGGCGCTCCTTCAAATGTTTTTCTTTTTCGCACATGCCCAAGCATCTGATATAGGCGTCCTTGTTCAACACCCGAATGCCCTCGACAAACACGGTTTGTTTACTAAGCAACTGGAAGACAAAATCGTCGACTTCGTAAATGATGTCAATAACAGCCGGTTCGTAACCAATAATAGGCTTGGAAGCTCGAAGATAGAGGCGTCCATATAAGAGATCACAATCGAACCCATGAACGACGGGGTCTTTCCACGACCAGACCCTATAACCATTATTGTGCAAGAAATCGATAATGCGTAAAACATTACTGCGGCTATCCGCCGTCAGGAAGTCA
Organism: Bacteroidales bacterium UBA4345; assembly: GCA_002396385.1. GTDB lineage: Bacteria > Bacteroidota > Bacteroidia > Bacteroidales > Paludibacteraceae > Physcocola. Next base: position 375 of record DGTD01000120.1, on the reverse strand, counting down.
GCATCGTGAGGCGGTTCATCTAGCACCTGTGGGAAAGTCAGTTGTAAACCGAGACTTCCATATAACAAACAGTTGAACCGATTTGTGAGTTCAACCGCCATACGTTTCAACTCTATATAAGGAACCATATTAGGAATTATTGCTGTAAGTTAGTAAGGGTGCTTTAGAAAGCAACCCGAATGCTATTTTAGAAAATTTTATTATTGCTGTCCGGTAAAAGTTTTTTTTGATAGAAAAATTTAGGCTGAATTCGAGTACCGAATTCAGCCTTTTTCGTTTAATTTGTTTTCACCACAAAAACTTATTAACGATGGGCAAAAGTACACATTTTAGCGGACAGCCAATGTATCGACAGCTAATAGATTTGCTAGACAA
>DGTD01000060.1 GCA_002396385.1 Bacteroidales bacterium UBA4345 | reverse complement strand
CGTTCGGATTCAAATACAAGCCCATTGTGCCTCCTTTTTCTTATAACTACAAATTTAACAATTAAGGGATAACATTGCGAACTGAGTTTATGGAACAGGACACTGGTTCGGAAAGAGGCCGTATTATAGTTTGTATGGTTACCAAATAATTTGCAATATCCTAATCCATTTCAAATCTAAGCTATTTGCGGATTTGAGGGTCCAAAAAAAGAGCCGACTCGTCGCGAGCCAGCTCTTTTAGAAAGTTGTTGTTTTTGCCTTATTTTATTACAATCTTCTTTACTATAACATTGTTGTCGGTACTTATAATAAGCGTATAAACTCCTTTGCAGGTTTCAGGAATGTCTAGTTCGGTAGAAGAAGATGTGGCAATTGCCCTACCTGTACTGTCTATCAATTTCAAACCTGCTTCTTCAACTCCGCTAACGCTGATGTGGTTAGTGGCAGGAGATGGATATATGCTGATGCTTGAGCTTGGAGTCGCATCGAATAAAGTCTCGCAATCAGAATTGTCGAAGGTGACTTTGTCTATGTTGATGTAAGGACCAACGATGCTGAAGCGTATGGTTTGCTCTCCCTTGCGAAGGTTGATGGAGGTCTTTATGGCTGAATAGGTGTCCCAGTCTTCTCCTTGAGGGGCTTCTATCGTTTGGGTTTCAGCGTATGTTTGGCCGTTCTCAATAGCGCTAACCGTGAAACCGGAATTGCCGCTGCCCGATGCTACGTATGCGGTAATATCGTAGGTTCCGTCGCAGATGACGTTGACAGAGTAGTCAGTCCATTCGCCCTTTGCAGTGTAGCCTATGGCATAGCTGTTATTGCCAGTAACCACGTCAATACCTGTCTGTCTGTATTCTTTTCCTTCGTTCCCGTCGTCTGTGTCGTGGTATGCAATGCCCTCGCAGCCTTCATCGAAGTTTTCGGCTTCAATTGTACCTGGTATTTTAGCCGCGGTGCCTCCGTAAGGTGCTTTCTGGGCGCAAACAGTTACTTTGGCCGTTTTTTCTGCCGACTCGTTCTTGTCGTCGTAAGCAATGACTTTTATTTCGTAAACACCTGCATCTGTAGGGGCAAATGTACCTGAGTACGAATTTACGTTTCCTTTGTCTTCGATCAGTTCGTCGTTAACGTACACCTCGATGTGGTTTACATTCCCGGCTTTAGAAGAAGCCTCCACTTGGAAGCCAACCTCGTCGCCAACAGAAATGGTCTCGGATGTAACGGAGAGTTTGACTGTTACACCTTTGGCTGCCTGGCCTACACAGAGAGGACTTTTGGCGTTAATAGCCGCATCAGATCTCATATATTGCTCAAGCCAAGTGAAAGCAGAACGTTTCTGGCAGTTCCTCACAAGGCCAGAAGCTCCGTTATCTCCGCCGTCCTTTACCCAAGTGTGACCGTAAATCCAACCCCAAAGAGTTACACCTGCCACATAGTCGGCTTCCCACATTACAGGGAATTGTTCTTTGTAACGGGTCTCGAAAGTGGCGTCGTTTTTCTTTGCTATGTCGTACTCGGTAATGTACTGTGGCAACTGGGTTTTGTTGTGGATATCTTCCAAGGCACTTTTGAACTGGGATCCGCTCATGTCGTTCAAGTCGTGAGCCTGGTTTCCAGCAGCGTCAATTGGGGCGCCGCAGGCTTTCAAACCGTTGATGAGGTTGATGAACTCGGTCTTCTGCCACTGGAAGGTGTTGTAGTCGTTGTAAATCAAAATGGCTTCAGGCCAGCGTTCGCGAGCCAGACGGAAGGCCTCGGCAATCCACTGGTACGAGTTCGTGTTAGGGTAGCCGTTGGTACTGCAGTTGTAGCTCGGACGGTTGCCGGTCTCTTTTTGTGCTCTGTCTTCTGCAAGAGAACCTAAAGCCTGGATGATTTTCGTCTGTTTGTATGGAGAGTGATAATCTCCGCCTGAATAGATGGCTTCGTTAACTACGTCGATAATCTGGAGGTCGGGGTAGTGCTTTGCTACCTCGTCGTACCATTCAATGATGGCCTTTTTGGTTTCGTCGACGCTCAAATTTTCAATCCATGTAGGATGCTGGCTACCCCATATCAAGGCGTGAAATTTGAACAAGATGCCTTTCTGCTTACAGTAGTCATGGGTCTTGTCTGCACTTCCCCAGTTGAATTTACCCCAACTTTGGTGTACCGAACCCCATTTGGTGGCGTTCTCGCAGGTAACCTGGTTCCAATAATCTGAAAATGTTAGCTTACAATCGTTCCAGTCAACTTGCTCTCCTGTCGACCAGTCCTTAGTCGTAGTAATGTTTCCTAAAAATTTGCAGCTTCTCACATCTTTTGCGAGTTGTGCGTTTGCTGTAGTCCCCAATGTCAGAGCTATAGCAATTGTAGTTAGTAAAGATTGTTTCATGGCAATAAACTTTTAAGTGTAACTTGATATGTGTTAGTTAGTGTCGAATTTTATGTTCATCAACACGGCAAATTTATGCGCTAACAGGGAATTGGTTGTTGAAATTTTCTTTCATTGTATTGTAATATTTCAGTCAACGTTTTTTTCTAATGTGTTGGCTTATTGCGTTTACCGTTGTTCTCCAATAATCTTAGTGGCTGAGTGCGCCTATTGAGTGAAAAATGATTATCTTCGTGCAAACAATTCAATGAAATAGAAAATGAACAATCTATACAGAACATTATCCTTCCTTTTATTTGTACTCGCTTGTTCTACTTTTGCTTATGGACAGCAGAGTGGAAAGTCTTTTGTTGACGGTGTTTTCACCTACCGTATTATAGACAGTGATGGCGTTGAACTGGTGAAGTGCGATAAAAAAGCGGAGGGCGACTTACTGTTACCGCAGCAGTTGACGATTGAAGGACGACCTTTTGTGGTTAAAGCCGTTGGTGATTTTGCATTCGCCGATTGTGAAGATGTTGCAAGGATAACGTTGCCTGCTTCTTTGCGAACTATAGGTTACAAGGCTTTCTATGGTTGTAGAAATCTTTCAGCTATCAACATTCCCGACAAAGTTACGAGTATAGGTGTGGAGGCTTTCAACTACTGTACGGGATTGACAAGGCTTGTTATCCCGGCTTCTGTCTCTGAAATAGGTGACGGCGCTTTTTGGCACAACTGGGCGCTGAAAAGTATTGTTGTGGATGTCGCTAACAAAGACTATGTAGATGTGAACGGCGTCTTGTTCTCGAAGAACTGGACCCGGCTGATTGCATATCCTGCCGGGAAGACTGAACAGTCGTTCTCGTTGCCGGCTAATACCACTACTATTGGGGCCGGTGCTTTTTCAAATTGTAAAGATTTGGTGTCGGTTGTTTTGCCAAAAGATTTGGTGGAAATTCGTCGTTATGCGTTCCAAGAGTGCAACCGATTGGTTTCCATATCGATTCCAAAATCTATCGATGTCATTGAGTCGGGTACTTTTAGTGGCTGTAGCAGCCTTCGACAGGTGACAATGCCGAAAAAAATGAAGCGTATTGGCAATCATGCGTTCGAAAACTGTTCCTCTCTTGCTAATATTGTTATTCCCGATGGAGTAGACGAAATTGGGAACAGGGCGTTTGCTGGGTGTACTGAGTTAAAGAACGTTTCTCTTCCGAGAACTTTGACGGAAATTGGCGAGGAGGCATTTACTGAATGCGATTTGCTGACTTCTATCCATTTGTTTGGAACAAAACCTCCGAAAGTAGGAGCGAACGCTTTCGTACAAAAAGTTTTTGAGAAGTCGACGCTTTATGTGAAGTATTATGCCGTTGACGCGTACAAACATGCCGAGGATTGGACTAACTTCCAATTTATATATCGCGAGCGTGCTACTTACCGACCTTATGGTACTAATTATTAATGTGTCTTTTAGATTTGTACTTAAATTATTATAATTATGTTAGGAGCGCTTGTTGGCGATATTGTGGGCTCGATTTATGAGTTTGACAACATCAAAACAAAAGATTTTGAGTTCTTTGGTAGAGGTGTGGAATATACAGACGACAGTATTTTGACGGTTGCAACTGCCGAATGGTTGTTGCACGGAGGCCTGGCAGGTTCGTATTATTTCCGTTATGCAAAAAAATACCCGTGCCCGATGGGCAGTTATGGAACGATGTTCGTACAATGGGTCCATCGTGCAAATAGTGGCGTTATGCAACCCTATAACAGTTGTGGAAATGGTTCGGGTATGCGTGTCTCTCCTGTTGGTTGGGCTTTCCCTTCTGAGGCGGAGACGTTGGCTGCCGCAAAGGCTTCTGCTGAATGTACCCACAACCATCCCGAGGGCATAAAGGGTGCCCAAGCGACGGCCCTTTGTATCTATCTGGCACGACATGGGTCTACACCGTCGGAAATAAGAGCTAGAATTGAGTCGGACTTTGGCTATGACCTGTCGTTAAGTGTAGATGAAATCCGTCCGCGCTACTCATGGCAGGGGTTAGACGGACTTGTGTCTGGGGGAACCTGTCAAGGCAGTGTTCCTCAAGCTATTACTTGTGCCCTTGAGGCTGAAAATTTTGAAGATGCGGTCCGTAATGCGGTCAGTATTGGTGGCGATTCCGATACAATCGGTTGCATTACTGGTGGAATTGCCGAAGCCCTTTTTGGTATACCTGAAGCTATCAGGGAAAAAGGTATGGGATATTTGTCCGAGCATCTCAAAAAAGTGGTGATGGATTTCGAAGCTAAATACGGTTGCAAGTAATTGATTAGGTGAAGAACTAGGGACTTTTCGATGCTCTGAAAGGACCACAAACGGCAAGGGCTTTACCTTCTTTCCCCTCTTTCGTGTATTTGAAGTGAATGGTTAACTTTAAAACTAATCGAACTATAGGTAAATACTTGGAACTGAGATGCGAGTTGACTTTTAAGCCGGTGTTCGCAGAACACCCCGACCTTGTTATCAGCTTCCTGAATGCGCTGCTGCCGTTCTGGGACGGGGTAAAAGTGGTTGATATCGAATATATCTGCCATAAGACTTTCAAAAGAATGAAATAAGCCCAAAATGATACACAAAGTAGCTGATATTAGAGATATTACTCTTGAAACAAATAAAAAACGGAATATTATAATTGATGTAGATGGAAACAAAATGGTTAACAAGGAGGTCTTTTTTTCATTTATATCAAAAGAATTAAATTTTCCAGACTATTTTGGAAAAAACTGGGATGCATTAGATGAATGTTTACATGATTTGGAATGGTTAGACATTTCGGTCAATCAGATTTTGATAATCGTTAGGAATTCAGATAATATACTTGCTGAAGAGAAAATATCGGAAAAAGAAATACTGACGAGTTGTCTTAATGATGCTTCAGATTTTTGGGATGGCCTAAATGATGAGTTTGGGTACAAAAATTTACATCCAAATTTAGTATTTAATGTGTATTATGTAGAAGAATGATCCTGCTCGTCGTCTTGTTGACGTTCCTAGATGCTGTGGTAATGTCCACCAACGCATTTAATTCATACGTCTAACTAGTTTTCAGTAAGAAATATATAGGAAATCCGGTGAAGTTGTAGGTCTTTTCCCCATACCGAATACCTTTGCACTGCGATAGAAAAAGAGGGTATATCACATATGTTTGTGATACACCCTCTTTGTTACTTTTATAGTATTTGAATGGCTAACTAAGAGTTAGGCGAGGAGTTCCTTCACCTTATCGGAAATGGCTTTACCTTCGGCTTTCCCAGCTAATTGCTTTGATGCAATGCCCATTACCTTACCCATTTCTTTTACAGATGTGGCGCCAGTCTCGGCAATGATGGCTTTAACGGCGGCAGTCAGTTCCTCGTCACTCATTGGCTTCGGCAGGTATGACTCAATGACCGCAGTTTCGGCCAGTTCGTTCTGAGCCAGCTCGTTTCGCCCGTTTTGGGTGTATATTTCAGCACTCTCTTTGCGTTGTTTCAACATTCTCTGAAGAATCTTCAATCCTGTTTCATCGCTCATTTCACCATCGGAGCCTTTAGCAGTTTTGGCTTCAATAAATTCCTTTTTTATGCCACGTAGGGTGGTGAGGCGTACTTGGTCACGATCCTTCATGGCCTGCATGATGTCTTTACTGACTTGTTCAAATAGTGCCATAATTTTATTTTTTTAATCAACGTTGTTGTCTAGAAAATCGTTATGTAGAATTGGCTGGTCGGGATTGTTCCCGACAAATGCCGAATTGTTGTTGAATTGTGAGGTGCAATTCCAGTTTGGAGCGTCGTCTTCTAATCTGGAAAGGTAATTGTCGTCGTCGAAGTCTGTAAGAGAAACAATCTTTTTGGGTGGGCGTTCTTCGATCAGTGTCTGTATCTGTTGAGCTTGTTGTGCCGCACCTACAGCTTCAGTTGCCACAGTCGGGGTATTTGTCGCAGTCGTGAATTTGTTCGCAACCGTGTCCGGGCTAGCCGTCGAGTTAATCGCGGGCTCTGCAATTTTTGGTTGTGCGTGTGGACGGATATTGTTGCCCAAAGTCATCTCTTTTATCTGTTCGTTGCTGATGCCTTTAATACCCGATACGACAATGGTGACTTTTAGCTGTGTGCCCAACGAGTCGTCGAATAGTGTACCCCATATTTGGTCGCCATAGTAGCCGACTTGGTTCTTCAGCTCGTCGTTGATAATCTCCATTTCCTCAACGGTCATTTCGTTCTCATACGATGTGGCATAGTTTATAATTATCCTCTTACCTCCTTTTATGCTGTTGTTAACTAGCAATGGAGATTCAAGGGCGTTTCGAATGGCGATGATAGCGCGGTCGGGGCCGTCGCCAATGCCTACACCCATCATAATATTTTGTCCGCCTTTCAGGGTGGTACGCAGGTCCTCCATATCGGTGCAAACCCCCTGTGTGCTGGTTACGGCTCCAGTAATGCCGTTGATGGCTGTTGCAATAATGTCGTCGGCACGTCCGAAAGCCTGGCTGAACTTCATATTGCCGTAAACGCTCTTGATTTGTTCGTTAGCGATAATGAGCAACGAGTCAACATGTTGGCGTAGTTCCTCTAAACCTTCTATGGCGCGCAGTACAAACTTCTCGCCCTCGAATCGGAATGGAATGGTCACAACACCTATTGTGAGTATACCTAACTCTTGGGCAAAGCGGGCAATGACAGGCGATGCTCCCGTGCCGGTCCCTTTCCCCATTCCTGCTGTTATGAAAGCCATTTCAGAACCTTTTAGCAAGAACTTGATTTCCTCTTCGTGTTCTTCTGCCGCCTTTTTACTGATGGCAGGATCTGCGCCAGAACCAAGTTTCGCAATAGGAAGCTTTTGTGGAAGACCGAGTTGTTGGAGTGACTTAGCATCGGTATTAATAGCAGCACAACTGACACCTGCAATTTTTCTCTTGTAGATGTAGTTTACAGCGTTACCTCCTCCTCCGCCCACGCCAACCACCTTTATGATGGCTGTCTCGAAAGCCGTTTCGGCCAGTTCGGGTTGTACTATGTTTAAGTAGGTGTCACTCATTCCGATAAGTTTTTATTGTAAAGTGAATGTTTGTATGCTGTCGTCGCTGTCGTTCTTCTTCGGATTGGAAGAACGTTCCATGTCGTCAAGGCTGTTGTCGTTGAACAGGTCGTCGAGCGAACATCTCTTAGGTGCTGGCTTTACAGGTTTTGGCTCTTCGGGCTCAACGGCAGGTTGTTGTACAGGCGCAACTGTTGCTGTTGGAGTTACAGGCTGCTGTTTGACAGGCTCAGCCGGTTTCGTTTGTTCCTTGTTGAATACATCGCAGCCGTAGAAAGCGTTGCTTAACTTCGATTTCTGCTCGTCGGTTAATTTTTCTGGCTCGCGGTCGAAGTTGGTGGCAGGCTTCTTTTCAGGCTCTTTGGGCGACATGTTGAAGAGCTTGTCCATAAAACTGCCATTGGCAGGTTTGCTAGCCGGTTTTGTGCTTGCTTTTGTTTCTTTCAACTCGTCGTCGGTAAGATGCAGGCCAGTTACAACAATAGTGACTTGCAAATTCTCGCCGAGTTCTTCCGATGTGTTGCAACCCCAAATGATTTGTGCCCCCTTCCTCAGTTTCTGTTGGAGGTATTCTGTAATCTCGCTGATTTCCGACATATCGGCCTCGTATTCGTCGACACCTGACGAAATATTCAATAAAACATTTCCCGATTTACTGATGTCGTTGTTGGTGAGTAGCGGAGACTCCAATGCGTTTTGAATGGCTTGAATGGCACGCCCCTCTCCACTAGCAATAGCCGAACCCATAATGGCATCTCCGCTGTTGGTAAGGACTGTGCGCACGTCGTTCATATCTACGTTGATGTAGCCTGTCAGGGTTATCAGTTCGGCAATACCTTTCGCGGCTGTGGCCAAAACGGTATCGGCTTGCGAGAATGCTTGCGAAATCTTCATGTCGCCATAGAGCTGTTTGATTCGCTCGTTGGTGATGATGATGATGGCATCGACGCTCTTTCGCATCTCTTCTACACCTTCCAAGGCCTGCGACAACCGGTTCTCTCCTTCGAAGACGAAAGGAATGGTAACAATACCCACAGTAAGGATGCCCTTGTTTTTAGCTGCTTTGGCTATGACAGGGGCTGCGCCTGTTCCAGTTCCACCTCCCATTCCGGCAGTGACAAACACCATTTCGATGTCGTCTTCAAGCATGGACTCTATCTCAGGAAGGGAGTCGATTGCGGCTTGTCTGCCGACTTCCGGCTTGTTTCCGGCTCCGAGACCTTTGTCTCCCATCTGTATTTTTTGTGGAATAGGTGAAAGGGCTAATGCCTTTTTGTCGGTGTTACAAACAACAAAACCCACATCGTGTATACCTTTCCGGAACATGAAGTTGGCGGCATTGCCTCCACCACCTCCTACACCAATTACTTTTATGATTGGTTTGTTTACCTCGTCGTTCAATTCAATTTCCATGCTCGTATAATTTTTATGTTAATGGAAGGTTGTCTATTTAATACTGGTTTCTTTTCTGATTCCTTTCTTCTGGAAGCTCGTCATCGAATAGTGAGGTTCCGAAGTCTTTCAGTTTGCCAAAAATAGTGGTCTTTTTTTGAGGACGCTCGTTCTGCTTGGTCGAAACCACACAGTTTTCTTTTGCGTTCAAAAGCGTTCCTATGGCGACATGGAACCTGCATCCATTCTTTTCCTGCGGTATCAGATGCTGGTAGTTGGCGTGTATGCTGCCCTTGTGTGCTGGCAGACCCAGGGTTTCTTCTATTTTCCCCTCCAGCCCCTTCAACTTGGCTGCTTCTCCTACAATTACAACCTGGTCGAGTTGTGGGCCGACTGCCAGTTTCGACTCTTTTATAGCCAGGTCGATGTATCCGAGAATCTGGTCAATTCTGCGCTCTATGACGTTGCATACAACTTTGTAGCTGATGTCGTTTCCTGTTGAAAGGCCGATGTATCGGTCTTCGATGTTCCAGTCGAGGTGGCAATTCCCAATCTTTTTGATTTTCTCTGCTTCATCTGTAACAATTCGCAGTTGTGAAATGTCGTCGGTAATGAGTTTGCTTCCTAACGGAATAGACAGTGAGTAGTGCATCTTGTTTTTGTGGTAGATGGCCACATTGGTTGTGGTTGCGCCGAAGTCGATCAGCACTACGCCCAATTCTTTCTCGTTTTTCGACAAGACCGAGTTTGCCGCAGCCAGTGGCGCTATGCAGTAGCCGGCTAGTTCAACGCCTATGCTTTGCAGACAGACACGCAGGTTGCTTAGCATTGTCGACTTTCCTACAACGATTTTGTAGGTAGCGGAAATGACGTCGCACCGGCAGCCTATCGGATTGTTGGTAGGTTCGCTGTCGTCAACCAGATATTTAGATGGATATATGTCTAGAATCTCAAGGTCGTTACTACTGAGCTTTATATTGTGGTTCAACCGGTCGAATTCCTCAAACAGTTCCTTATTGATGATGTCGCCACCCAAGCGACGGCTTATGTTGTTTGTCTCGGTACGGGAATTGCCGTTAAGTGCCACATAAACCTGTTCGATGCGGACATTAATTTTTTCATAGATGTCGTCAATGGTTTTGTTGTACTGGGTTTTGATACTGTTTTCCAAGTCGGTGAGAACGTGTTTTATGTCGTTCTTTGTGTCCTCAATGTTGTAGATGGCGCCACGGCGTATGCCTCTTGACGGTGTGGATGCGGAAGAGACAAATACAAATTTCCCTTGGTCGTCTTTCTTGGCAGCAATTGCCCTTACCTCAGTTCCCCCAAGGTCGAGCGCAACAAAAATCCCCATATCGGTTTTTGCTGGAGTAATGACTGTTTGTCCGTCTTTCTTGCTCATATCTTAATCCTTTTTTATTTCTTCGTACATATGACCTGTTGGTCGAATTTCAAGTTAATGGTAGAGTAGTTGCTCCAACCTTTCTCGGGGAAAGCCTCGGTGTAGACTTTTTCCAGTTTTTCCAGTTTTTCCTCGTAGTTGGTCAGTTTCCCCATCTCGATAATCTGACCGCCCACTCTTGGAACCAGGTTGACGTCTCCATTATATTTAACGTAAATCTGCTCTATCTGCGCATTCCAAAATTTATCTTTTTGGAGAAATTTTGCAAACTTGTAGAGTGTGTTGGTCGCGAAGGTGTCGCTGATGAAGCCACTTGCGATTGGCACGTAGGCCGGGTCTAGGCTGGGAATGGGCATCGGGTCGCCTTCACTGTCAATGTAACAATCGTATCCTGTATTTTTAACGATACGCAGAACCGGATGCCTTTGCCAGATATTGATGCGCAATTTGCTCTCGGGGGTCTTGTAGACTTCCACGTCCTTAATGGCAATCAGCCGCCTAACCAAGATGCGTTCAATTTCTGTGGTGTTGAGGCTGTTCATATTCTTCCCCGCAAGGTCGGGCTCCAGGTCCTTTATCACGTTCCTAACATCGCCGGGGTGAATGAATTGAATGTCGCAACTGTCCATAATGGCAACCTCTACCCCCATACAGAGCGAATTGTCGCGTTCGCGGTTGAAGTGTAGAATAGCATAAACGATGTAAGCCGCAGCGGCTGTAAAAGCCATTGCGGTAACCACCTTCTTTGCTATTTGCTTCACTTTCCCGTTCATTGACTGTTATTTCTTTAATGCCTCTGCTATTTGTGGAATGAGTTGGTCGACATCGCCTGCACCCAATGTGGCAACAAGTTCTATGCGTTCTCTGTTCTCCTTTAGGTAGCTGACCAAACTGTTACTGTCGAGAACTTTGACGATAGGTGCTGTTACCTTGCCTGCCAGCCATTCGCTAGTCACTCCGGGTATCGGTTCTTCGCGTGCCGGATAAATAGGCAGCAGGATGGCTTCGTCGAGCATCGACAGACTTTTTGCGAAGTTGTCGGCCAGATCCCGGGTGCGGCTATACAGGTGCGGCATGAAAATGCCGGTTAGCTTCTTGTCGGGATAAACACGCTTGATTGACTCTATGCTGGCCTTCAACTCTGCCGGATGGTGGGCGTAGTCGTCAATAATGGTCAGCTCTTTGGTTTTCATGTGGATGTCGAAGCGGCGTTTGACCCCTTTGTAACTGGCCATTGCGTTGCGTATCTCGTCGTAACTTGCCCCATTGAGTAGGGCAAGGGCCATTGCTGCAATACCATTCTCGATGTTGATGTAGACGGGAACGCCCAGTTGGATATTGCAAATCTTGCCGGTTGGATGTATGAAATCGAACGTTATTTCCCCGTCCCCGATGCGGATATTCTCGGCATGGAAGTCGCCTTCCTCTACTGAGTAAGTGAGGATGCGGACGTTTTGTTTGGTACGCGGCTTTATCGGCAACCCTTTTTTGACGATAAGGGTGCCGCCCTGCCGGACTAATGAAGAAAAGTCTTCGAAAGCCTTGCGGTATTCGTCTTCCGTCTTATAGATGTCGAGGTGGTCGGCGTCGGTCGAGGTGATTACAGCCATATAAGGCGCCAAAGTGAGGAACGAGTGGTCAAATTCATCAGCCTCGATTACAACCAAGTCGTTTTGGTTGTTGATGAGTATGTTCTTATCGAAATTTTTCGATATGCCGCCCAAAAACGCACTGCAACCTACTTTGCTCTGGTTGAGTATGTGGCTGGTGAGCGTACAGGTGGTTGTTTTGCCGTGGGTACCTGCTATGCAAATTCCGCGCTGTGAGCGGGTAATCTCGCCCAACACTTGCGCCCGCTTCATAATCGTAAATCCGTTCTTCTTGAAAAAGACGAATTCGGTCATGTCGTCGGGAATTGCTGGGGTGTACACCACCAGGGTGTAGTTCGGATTCTTATAGTCGGCTGCGATAAAATCGGTGTTGTCGTCGGTGTGGATTTGTATGCCTTCACGTTCCAACTCCATAACGAGTTCCGATTCATTGCGGTCGTATCCGGCCACTTGGTAGCCTTTGGCATTGAAGTAGCGCGCCAAGGCACTCATGCCAATGCCACCAATGCCCAGGAAGTAGATGTTCCTTATTTTATCCAGCATATTGGTCATAGTCAGTTCCTTTTTTGCCCGTTAGAAAAGGGCGGTTATTTCTTTATTTCGTTAATTATTATGTCGGCAATGCGTGCCGCAGAGTCCAGTTGGGCGAGCTTGCCGATGTTCTCACTTAGGGATGCCAGTTGCTGGTCGTTATTAATCAGTTCGATAACCGTGTCAATAAGTTTTGCTTCGGCTTCGGCATCGGTTACGAGAATGGCAGCACCTTTCGTTGAAAGCGCCAACGCGTTCTTTGTCTGGTGGTCTTCTGCCACGTTAGGCGAAGGAACCAACACACAAGGCTTTTTTAATAGGCACAGTTCGGAAATGGAACTAGCACCGGCTCTGGAAACCACAAGGTCAGCCACAGCGTAGGCTTGGTCCATATTCTTTACGAATGCGGTACAGTCCAACAGTGGATTGTTGCTTTTGTCGGCTTCCACTTTCGATGCCTCGTAGTAGAATTTGCCAGTTTGCCAGATTATTTGGATTCCGGCGTCTTTCAACTTCTGCAAACCGCCGATGACGCTGTTGTTTACTGTGCGGGCACCAAGGCTGCCGCCAATAATCAGCAGTGTCTTTTTTGCAGGGTCGAGGTTGAACGCCTTCAGCGCATCCGCATCCTTGAACGGTACGTCCATCAAATTCTGACGGACAGGGTTGCCCGTAAGGATAATTTTATCTTTCGGGAAGAAGCGCTCCATGCCCTCGTAGGCCACACATATTTTTTTTGCGTTTTTAGCCAGCATTTTATTTGCCTTCCCCGCAAAAGAGTTTTGTTCTTGCAGGAATGTAGGGATGCCCAACGCATTCGCCGCATCGAGAGTTGGCGCACTGGCGTATCCGCCCACGCCTACTACGGCATCGGGGGCGAAATCCTTTACAATCTGTTTCGCCGTACGTTTGCTCTTAAAGAACTTCCATGCGAAAGAAATCCATTGGAGCGGATTTTTACGGTTGAGTCCCACAACAGGCAGCCCTTTGATGTTGTAGCCGGCTTGTGGTACTTTCTCCATCTCCATACGCCCTTCCGCTCCTACGAACAGAAATTCAGCGTCTGGTTCTTTTGCTTTGAGTGCGTTGGCAATTGAAACGGCAGGGAAAATGTGCCCGCCGGTTCCGCCGCCGCTTATAATGAATTTATGTTTTTTCGTTTCCATTGTCTTTTAAATGTAAAAAGTCCTTTTTGTCTTATGGTTTAAGTTTCGTTTATAATGTTTTGAGGTTCAATGTCCTCAACAGCATCACCGTCTTTTTCTTCGTTGTTGCATTCAAACCTCGAAATGCCGATAATGATGCCGAAGTAGGCACTAACGGCTACAGCCGAGGTTCCTCCGCGACTGATGAGGGGAAGCGGTTGTCCGGTTACCGGAATAAGTCCAACAGCCACCGATGTGTTGATAAGCGCCTGCAAAATCATCATCATGCACAGGCCTGCCGCCACAATGGCGCAAAACCTGTTGTTGCATTTTGCTATGATGCGGCCTACCCTGTAGAGTAAGACGATATAGAGCAGAAGAACAAAACCACCTCCCAAAAGTCCGGTTTCTTCGATTATGATGGCATAAATGAAGTCGGAAAAGGCTTCCGGCAGCACGTCGCGCTCTTTGCTCCTGCCGGGGAAAACGCCTATGCCCCAGCTGTTTGCAATTGCCACTTTGCCGTGGACCGATTGGAAGTTTTTATCGTTCAGGGTAAAACCCTCTTCCCCCGGTTCTTTTTCGTTGACAAATCGGTCGAGACGTCCCATTGCTGTTCCGGCTCGGTTTAAGAAACCGTCTTGTCTGATGGCGGCCTTCCTGAGATCTTGGAAAAGGTCGGTTTTAGCGAACTCTACAACAGAGAAAACGAACAATCCGCCAATGAGGATGCTGTAGACCAGCCATTTCAGTTTGTTGAAAGCCAGCGTGAAAATCAACCAGGTGGTAGTCCCTACCAAGATGGCGTTCGAGACGTTTTCCCTGACAATGCAGAGCACGGTCAGCCCACCCAGCAGAACCAGCCAGAAGGTTAGAAGGCTGAAAGTCTTCTTAACCTCGGAGTAGCGCGAGAACAAGTAGGCGACGGCAACCACATACGACAGTTTGAGGAACTCGGAGGGCTGCATATTGATGCCGGCAACGGAGTCCCAGCGTGCCGCTCCGTTTGTACCTCCGCCTGAAAGGGATAAAGCTGCCACCCAAATAAGAAGAACGGGAAAAACAAAAAATGTGATAAGCTTGGCAAATCGCCGGAGTTTGAACTGGTGGGTGATGAAGGCCGTCATTATACCCATACAGCAGAAGACGATATGCTTGAAAATGGCTCCGTTGTAGTCGCCCTTGAACACGTTGCCATAGACCAAATGACTTGACGCACTGTATACTTCAACCGCCGAAAACAGCAATAGGCAGGCATAGATAATCCAAATTATCTTGTCTCCTTTGAAGTTGTTATTCAAGAATTCTTTGACCATATGGCGTCTGTTTGTTTGCTTAGAGGTTCTTTACCTGTTCTTTGAATTGTTGTCCGCGGTCTTCGTAGCTCATAAAGAGGTCGAAGCTTGCGCAGCATGGAGAGAGAAGGACTGTGTCTCCCTTCTCCGCCATTTCGAACGATTTTTCAACAGCGTCCTTCATCGACTGGACATCGGCAGTTGGTTTGCCCATTCCGTCGAAGAAATCGTGAAGCTTTGTATTGTCGACACCGAGGAATACCAGGGCGCGAACCTTTTCCTCGACAAGGCTCTTAATCTCGTTGTAGTCGTTTCCTTTATCTTTACCTCCCAAAATGAGGACGACTGGGGTCTTCATACATTGGAGGGCATACCAGCAAGAGTTGACGTTCGTTGCTTTCGAGTCGTTGATGAACAAAACATTACGCACACGGGCAACTTGTTCCAAACGGTGCTCAACCCCCTGGAAGTCGCTTAGCGCTTCCCTGACCTTGTCGCTGCTAATGCCAGAAGCAAAGGCGGTAATGCCGGCAGCCATTGAATTATAGGTGTTGTGCAACCCCTTGATGCTTATTTTTTCTTTTTCCATACTCATTTGTTTGTTATTGATGTTGATTGTGAATAGTTCGTTTTCAATATAAGCGGCCAGCCCCTCTTTTTTGTCGATGTTGAACGGACACATTTTTGCCTTAATGTCGCGTTTCGCTATCTCTTTGGCCACAATAGGGTCACCATCCCAATAGATGAAGTAGTCGTTTGGAGTCATATTCTGGACGATACGCATCTTTGAGTCGATGTAGTTTTGGAACTTGTGGTCGTAGCGGTCCAAATGGTCTGGTGTGATGTTCATCAGAATGGCGAAGTCGGCTTTAAAGTCGTACATACCGTCAAGCTGGAAGCTGCTAAGCTCAATGATATAGTATTTGTGAGGATCAATTGCAACTTGGCGCGCCAAACTGAAACCCACGTTCCCCGCCAGCGATGCGTCAAGCCCAGCTTTGGTGAAAATGTGGTGGATGAGGGTTGTAGTTGTTGTCTTGCCGTTGCTGCCGGTTATGCACACCTTTACCGAGTCGCCTGTATAGCGGCCTGCAAATTCAATCTCGGAAATGATGTGGATGCCTTTTGCTCGCAACTTGACAATCATGGGAGCCGTTTCAGGAATACCCGGACTCTTTATCACTTCGTCGGCGTTGAGAATGAGCTCTTCCGTATGTTGCTTCTCTTCGTAAGCGATTCCATACTGGTCGAGTTCTTTCTTGTATTTGTCTTTAATGGCCGACATGTCGGAAACGAACACGTCGAAACCCTTTTTCAGTGCCAGAATGGCAGAGCCTACACCGCTTTCACCGGCGCCTAACACTACAATCCTTTTCATTTTTGTTTATGTTTTTTATCTTATTTTCAATGTAATAATGGTAAGTGCCGCCAGCAGAATGGAAGTAATCCAGAAACGGATGGTAATCTTCGATTCGTGGAAGGCGTGGTGCGACTTGCCGAATATGTATCTGCACTCAGGGTCAAGTTGCGACTGCTGGGTGCGGAAGTGGTCGTGAATAGGCGTACGCTTCCAAATGCGTTGCTTTATCCCTTTTTTCTTGCCCTTCTTAAAGTAGAACACTTGCAGGGTGACGCTCAGGTTCTCCATTACCCAAACACCGCAGAGAATTGGAATGAGTAACTCTTTGTGAATGGAAATAGCCGCTACTGCCACAATGCCGCCAATGGTAAGGCTACCGGTGTCGCCCATAAATATCTGGGCAGGGTAGGCGTTGTACCATAGAAATCCGATAAGGGCGCCCACAAATGCGCATATAAACACTACCATTTCCTGACAACCTGGTATGTACATTATGTTGAGGTAGCTCGCAAACTCCATATGGCTGGAAACATAGGCGAGTATGCCCAGTGTGACACCCATTATTGCGGAATTGCCTGCCGCCATACCATCCATACCGTCGTTCAAGTTGGCTCCGTTAGACACAGCCGTAACGACGAAAATGGTGATGAGCACGAACAGAATCCAACCCGCATGGTATTTATATTTTCCGCAGAACGAGGTGATGTCGGCATAGTCGAGGTTGTTGTTCTTGAAGAAAGGGATGGTCGTTTTGGTTGACTTTATCTCCTTGCTTTTCTGATAGACAATCATTTTCTGACCGTCTTTTTCCATCGTCACGTTTTCGCATATTTTAGCGCTTGGACTCAGATAGAGGGTGAGTCCCACAATCAAGCCCAAGCCAACCTGTCCCACAATCTTGAATTTTCCGTGCAGCCCTTCTTTGTCTTTTTTGAAGTCTTTGATGTAGTCGTCGGCAAAGCCCAGCGCGCCCAGCCACAGTGTGGTGGCCAGCATCAGCAGCATGTAGATGTTGCGCAGTCGTCCCAGTAATAGGCAGGGGACGATGATGGCCACAATGATGATGATGCCGCCCATTGTCGGTACGTCTTTCTTTTCCACTCCATAGGGGTCGATGCTTGCATCGCGCTGTGCTTCGTTGCCGTGGTGTTTCTTCATCCAACGGATGAAGTGTTCACCGAACCACATAGAGATGAGCAGGCTGAGCACCAACGTGAGAATGGCGCGGAAGGAGATGTAGTGCCAGAGGTTGGCTCCCGTTACTCCATATTGTCCCAGATATCTGAAGAGATAGTACAGCATATTCTATATTCCGAAGGCTTCTTTAATTATTTCGTGGTCGTCGAAGTGATGTTTCACTCCCTGTATGATCTGATAGTCCTCGTGCCCTTTGCCTGCCACCAGGATGACGTCGCCGGGCTGTGCCATCATGCATGCTGTGCGGATGGCCTCGCGGCGGTCCACGATGCTCAGTACGTGGCGTCGCTCGTCCTCGCTGAGTCCGGCCAGCATGTCATTGATGATTTCCTGCGGGTCCTCGTTGCGTGGATTGTCGCTTGTGATAATCACGCGGTCGCTGTTCCTGACGGCTTCCTGTGCCATGAGCGGTCGTTTTCCCTTGTCGCGGTTTCCCCCGGCGCCGCATACAGTCCAGCACTGTCCGCGATGCCGCAGCACTTCGTTGATGGTGCTCAGCACGTTGGCCAGGGCGTCGGGTGTGTGAGCATAGTCCACGATGGCAGTGACTCCCTCGCGAGAGCGGATGGTCTCGAAGCGTCCGTTGACGGGTTTCATGACACTCAGCAAGATGAGGGCCTCTTCCTGTTCCACGCCCAACATGAGTGCGGTGGCATATACGGCCAGCAGGTTACTTACGTTGAAGCGGCCCACGAATTGTACGCTCACTTCGCGTCCGTCCATCACCAGATTCATTCCCTCGAAGCTTTCCTCCAGGATGCGTGCCTTGTAGTCGGCAGCGGAGCGTAGCGAGTAGGTCTTCACCGTGGCTCGTGTGTTCTGTACCATGATCATGCCGTTCTTGTCGTCGGCGTTCGTGATGGCAAAGGCATGCTTGGGCAGGGCATCGAAGAAGGCCTTCTTGGCGTCGCGGTAGTTCTCGAAGGTCT
>DGTD01000050.1 GCA_002396385.1 Bacteroidales bacterium UBA4345 | reverse complement strand
CAATATACCAATGCAAAAGCCAAAGTGTAGTTAATCGTTGTTGACCATCAAGTGGACTAAATTTTTCATTTTCGAAAGAACCATATACAAAATCAAGTTCCATTTCTTTCTTATTATCCAAGGCATTTTTTATATCAAAAAGAAATGCTCTGCGTAGATGTTCCTTTCCAAGACGCCCCTGCGCATAATCTCGCTGAATGATTGGGATTTCAATACAATTTACTTTTAAAAAATTCAAAATGTTATTTTCTTAGTATCTATAGTATCTTTGCTCATCGTCTTCTTATTTTTGATTATTTGACGAATCTATCACACTGAATTCTTCCAGTGTTTTGAGTAAATTCTGTTTGTAAGTTTCTGCATCCTGCTTTGTCCAATAGTTATAGTTAGTAAAAAAAGGAGTATAGTATTTCAAGAAAACATTTCTTGTACATGGTGGAATGAATGCTGTTTTTGCTTTAGCCTCATTTCCGATACTAAATTCTATTCGGTCATTCCCTTTCTTAATCACAGGTATTGGTAAGACACACCACCTTCTTTGCCTATGATAATACGACGTTTAGCAGCAAAAATAGAATTACCATAACCACGATTTGTAGAAGAATCTAAAAGCGTAAAGTTCCAAATCTTATTTTTTTCGGCGTATAGGTCAAAATGCAGGCTGACACACTGCGCAAAGTCCGATGGACACAGGGTTTGAGGGTGATTCAAAATTTTGAAGTGCCATTTTAACAATTCGGTTATGGTCTATAGGTCAAAATGCAGGCTGTTTTTTCATTTCTCTATTTGATTATTTTGACGGACATTCTATCTTCGCAAGACAATCCGAAGCGTAACAGGGCTCTGCTGGGGAGCAACTCTGCGAGGAATAGGATTGCGAAGACTAAAAAGCAATGGGAGGTCGGGAATATTGTCCTGCCTCCCTTCTTGCTTTTTAATCTTCCCTATGCCAAGAAAAACCCATTTATGAACCGCTTGCGGTTCTCTTCCGACATGCCGCTGTGAACATTGAGATTCTTCTTCAAGTCGGTGAATCTTCCCTCGAGTTTGTTATTGACCTATAGGTCACTTATTACCGCTCCTTATGAACGGTCAAGTAACCATTAAGCAATAACAGAAAAGGCAACCGATTAGGCTGCCTTTTCTGTTATCTATCTAATAAATCAATAAACATCAATCGGAATTACACATTCATCAAACAATGATAACTAACTAATTGATTTAAAGCATGAAATTTCTAGACTTCTCTAAAAACTTTTTCAGTCTCTCAGACTTCTCTTTTGAAAGACGCATGCTTTTGTTCTTGCTTTTTTCTTCTGCTTCTTTAACGAATCTTTCTGCATCTTCACCTTCAAGAACTGGAATTGATCTTATTGCTAACGCCATAATCTATTCTTTTTCTTGCGAAAATACTCATTAAATAAATCATTACCAAGCACTGACTACACCTCTAAATCGCAATTTATCCCCCCATTTTATTCAACCTAAAATTGGAAAACAATTCGCTTTTAACAATCCGTCTCGTCAGTCAGCCACTCTGCAGCAGTGACAGTCCTTATCTTCTTACCTTCAGTTTCAATGGTTGTGGCATCACCATCCAACATTATAAGTAGCAAATCGTCACAACCCGTATCATTAGAGCCTTTCAGTAATCCGCCAATTTCACGCGAGTAAAGTTTTGCAGAAGGAGACCTAAAGTTATAAGTTACCTGTATCAGTTGCTTCACCTTCATCCGTTCAACCCGCACAAAATCGACCTCATACGATTTATGCTTTCGCAGATAATAAATAGCTTCGGACTCGGTCCGGCACCTGCGCATCAATTCCACTGCCACCACATTTTCCAAACGCCAACCCAGGCTATCGCTCATCAAAACATTATCGCGTTTGGCAATAAAGGCATTATCAATCGAATAGAGTTTTTCGGTAGTATGCCTCTCTATGCTTTTAAACGAGAATTTCGGAACTCCCTGCAACAAGAATGCAGATTTCAAATACGAAATGTACTTCTGTATGGTGTGGGGTGACTTTACATTAAACAAATCGGACAATCCGTTACTGAAGATTTCTTGTCCAAAACGGTCAAGCAACACATTGGCCAACTTCCAGATTACATCGCTATGGCGTATTCTGTAACGCTGGCAGATGTCTTTATTTATAACCGCGCTTAACAACGACTGCACATATTCGTTTTGGGCGTCAACATCATTCAATTCAGGGAATCCACCCTGCATCAGGTACTTGTCGAGAGCATTCAAACGCAAAGCCTGTGCTTTTGTGGAAAAACTATCTAACGATACATTTTTAGCCTTACAGAATTCTTTGAAAGAGAAAGGGAAGAGCCTTATTTCGTGATACCTTCCCGTCAGATGAGTTGAAAGTTCACCACTAAGCAAATTCGCATTGCTACCAGTAATTATAAGGTGTAGCTTCTGACGCAACAAACGATTTACAAACAACGGCCACCCCTTTATGTTCTGCACTTCGTCTAAAAACAAATGTGTAAACTCGCCATATATGCGGTATAAAGTCAACAAGACCTCGTCAAGCTGCTCGGTTTTCAACCCATAGAGACGGTCATCATCGAAATTGACATAGGCAAAGTTAAGACCGCTTTCAAGCAAC
Source organism: Bacteroidales bacterium UBA4345 (assembly GCA_002396385.1). GTDB lineage: Bacteria > Bacteroidota > Bacteroidia > Bacteroidales > Paludibacteraceae > Physcocola. The sequence goes on along the minus strand of DGTD01000050.1, from coordinate 39,996 downwards.
TTTTTCTGACACAAAGTTGACTTTCCGCTCCTGCGCACACCAATCACAACTTGAGCCAAAGAACTTTCCAGCTTGATTTCGGCTTCCTCGTTCCGTGCCACAAAAGAATTGACATCAGTTGCATATAATTCTTCTCTCTGATCTGAGAGTATTCTTAGCAAATCCATAAGCATTCTTCTTTACACCTCAAAATTAATACATTACACAAATAAAATGCAAATTTTGGAAGATTTTCGACCTACGAAATGCAAATTTTAGAAAGTTTTCAGTCTGCGAAATGCGAATTTTGGAAGATTTTCAGCCCTCAAAATGCAAATTTTGGAAAGTTTTTGAACACATTTGGGACAGATTTTAGGAAACTAACATGTAAAAACAGTGTAACGACCAGCCTCTAATCGTTACAACCGCAACAAAAGAACCGACCACTTCCATTGCTTTCTATGCTATCCGATAAAAAATACCATACATGTGGAAGGCTTAATCCCGCCGTTTTTTGTTAATTTTGCGAAAATGGGCATAAAGACCCTATTTATTCGAAAATGGCAGAGCAAGAAGAAAACATAGTCGAGCAGGTTACTAACCAAGAATATAAATATGGTTTTGTAACCGACATAGACGCCGACACCATTCCACAAGGTCTTAACGAAGACATTATCCGCCTCATTTCTGAGAAAAAGAACGAGCCCGATTGGCTTTTAGAGTTCCGCCTCAAGGCCTTCCGCCACTGGCAGACGTTGGAAATGCCCAACTGGGCACACATCGACATGCCCGAAATAGACTTCCAAAGCATCTACTACTATTCGGCTCCCAAGTCGAAAACCAATAAAACCGACGCTAACGGAATAGACCCCGAACTGAACAAAACTTTCGACAAGCTGGGCATTCCCCTTTACGAACGCGCCCAACTGTCGGGAATGGCGGTCGACGCCGTTATGGACAGCGTGTCGGTCAAAACCACCTTTAAGGAGCAGTTAGCCGAATTGGGCATTATTTTCTGCTCAATCAGTTCCGCCGTAAAAGACTACCCCGATTTGGTGCGCAAGTATCTCGGCACCGTTGTTCCCTATACCGACAATTTCTTTGCGGCCCTTAATTCGGCCGTATTCAGCGACGGCAGTTTCGTATATATACCCAAAGGCGTCCGCTGCCCTATGGAATTGTCGTCTTACTTCCGCATCAACGCAGCTAAGACAGGCCAGTTTGAGCGCACCCTGATTGTAGCCGACGACGACAGCTACGTCTCTTATCTTGAAGGCTGTACCGCTCCACAGCGCGACGAGGCGCAGATGCACGCCGCCATTGTGGAGATTGTGGCACACGACCGTGCGGAAATAAAATACAGTACCGTACAAAACTGGTATCCGGGCGACAAAGACGGCAAGGGCGGTATCTACAACTGTGTAACCAAACGCGCCATCTGCAAGGGCGACAGTTCAAAAATATCGTGGACACAAGTTGAGACCGGCTCGGCCATCACCTGGAAGTACCCGAGCTGCATCTTGGCAGGCGACAACTCGGTCGGCGAATTCTATTCGGTGGCCGTCACCAACAACTACCAACAAGCCGACACCGGCACCAAGATGATCCACTTGGGCAAAAACACCAAGAGCCGCATCGTCTCGAAAGGTATTTCAGCCGGCAAGAGCCAGAACAGCTACCGTGGCGAGGTGCGTGTGGTGCCAAAGGCGAGCAACTCGCGCAACTTCTCGCAGTGCGACAGCCTGCTGCTGGGCGACAAGTGCGGCGCACACACCTTCCCTTACATACAGGTCGACAACGAGACCTCGGTCGTCCAACACGAAGCCACCACCAGCAAAGTAGACGAAGACCAGATTTTCTACTGCAACCAGCGCGGCATCTCGACTGAAGACGCTGTGGGCCTGATTGTGAACGGCTACGCCAAAGAAGTCATCAACAAACTGCCGATGGAGTTTGCCGTAGAGGCGCAGAAACTGCTGGCCGTATCGCTCGAAAACTCAGTCGGATAATTACTCATACATTTTCGCAAAAAAACAGACACAATATATGGGCTTACTTGAAATAAAGAACCTTCACGCCAACATTGGCGACAAAGAGATACTGAAAGGTGTAAACCTGACCATCAACCCCGGCGAGGTTCATGCCATTATGGGACCTAACGGTTCGGGCAAGAGCACCCTTTCGGCCGTGCTGACCGGCAACCCTACCTATACGGTGACCGAGGGCAGCGTGATGTTTAACGGGAAGAACCTGCTGGAAATGGCTCCAGAAGACCGTGCCCGCGAAGGCATGTTCCTCAGTTTCCAGTATCCGGTCGAGATTCCAGGCGTAAGCATGGTCAACTTCATCCGCACCGCCGTTAACGAAAAACGCAAATACCAGGGCCAACCCGCACTCAGCGCCACCGAATTCTTGAAGATGATGCGCGAGCGCAAAGACTTGGTCGAACTCGACAACAAGTTGGCCAACCGTTCGGTAAACGAAGGTTTTTCGGGTGGTGAGAAAAAGCGTAACGAAATTTTCCAGATGGCTATGCTGGAGCCCAAACTGTCGATTCTCGACGAAACTGACTCTGGCCTCGACATCGACGCACTCCGTATTGTGGCAAAGGGTGTGAACCACTTGCGCAACAGCGAGAACGCCAGCATTGTCATCACCCACTACCAGCGCCTGCTCGACTACATTGTGCCCGACGTGGTACACGTACTCTACAAGGGGCGCATCGTAAAAACCGAAGGACGCGAGCTGGTGGCCGAACTGGAAGAAAAGGGCTACGACTGGATCAAGCGCGAACAGGGCGACCTTTAAACACACAAAAGTTTTTTAGACATGAGTGTAGAACAATCGTACATCGACATATACAACCAGATGGCCGGAAAGGTGAAGGCACAATCGTCAGCGCCGCTGAACGCACTGCGCGACGAGGCTTTCAAGGCCTTTGCCGACAGGGGTTTCCCCACCAAGAAATGGGAAGACTTCCAACGTTCGGACCTGCGCGAGCGCTATGCCACCGACTATGGCATGAACCTGACACAATTTAACATCAACTTCAATCCGTACAAGACCTTCAAGTGCGATGTGCAGTCGATAAAGAGCCACTTGTTCTTTGTAGTGAACGACGTGTTCTACTGCAACGACCCAAAAGTGGCAGACGAGATAGCCGCACTGGAACAGCAAGGCATCGTGGCCGGTAGTTTGAGGCAGGTGGCACAAACGCACCCCGAGTTGGTGGCCAAGTACTACGGCAAGGCAGCCAAATGGGACGTCGACACCACTGTAGCCTTCAACACCGCTTTCGCGCAAGACGGCTTCTTCATTTATGTGCCCAAACAAGTGCAGATTGACGCACCCATACAGATCATCAACGTTATGAATGCAGACCTCGACATGATGGCCACCAGCCGCAACCTGGTAGTTGTGGAAGAAGGCGCAAAACTGCAACTGCTGGTCTGCGGGCATGCCGCAAAACAGTTCAACTACCTGTGTAACCGTGTTACAGAGGTGTTTGTAGGCAACTACGGCACGCTGGAAATGTACAAGTTGGAAGACACCGAATGCTGCATGACCAACATTGGCTCGCTGTTTGTAGAGCAACAAGCCGACAGCAACGTGCTGATTAACGAGATAACCCTGAAAAACGGATTCACCCGTAACAACATCAACGTGGAGCTGAAGGGCGAGCACGCCGAACTCAACTTGTGCGGCATGGCCATTGGCGACGGCGACAAACACATCGACAACCATACGTTTGTAAAGCACGCCGTCGGACACTGCAAAACGAACGAACTGTACAAATATATCATGAACGATGCGTCGGTTGGTAGTTTTGACGGTAAAATAATGGTAGACAAAGATTCACAAAAAACAGAAGCCTACCAAAGCAACCGGAACATTGTGGTGACACCAACCGCAAAAATGTACACCAAACCGCATCTGGAAATCTATGCCGACGATGTGAAATGCAGCCACGGCGCCACCGTGGGCCAACTCGACAAAGAGGCACTGTTCTATATGCAGTCGCGCGGCATACCGGAGGCTGAAGCCCGTATGCTGCTGATGGTGGCGTTTGCCAACGACGTGATAGAGAACATCCGTATTGAGGCACTGCGCACCCGTATGCGCCTGCTGGTGGAACGCCGTTTCAGGGGGGAAGTGAAAGCATGCAGCTCGTGTCCGGACCTCTGTATGTAAAAAGAAGGCGTTAAAGTGTTGAAAACTTGTTAAAAATAAGCACAGTTAACGTATAAAAACTTAATTTTGCATATTGGAAGCGCTTACCAGCGCAAAACCAATAAATTAATATATATCAAAATACTCGATAAATGAAAGTAGCTATTGTTGGCGCAAGCGGAGCTGTAGGACAGGAGTTCCTACGTATCCTCGATGAAAGAAATTTTCCTATGGACGACCTCGTACTGTTCGGTTCAAGCCGTAGTGCAGGCACCAAGTACACCTTCAAAGGCAAGGAGTACGAAGTCAAGTTGTTGCAGCACAACGACGACTTCAAAGATGTTGACATTGCCTTCACATCAGCAGGAGCAGGAACATCGAAGGAATTTGCAGCCGACATCACCAAATATGGCGCTGTTATGATCGACAACTCGAGCGCATTCCGTATGGACAACGACGTGCCTTTGGTTGTTCCAGAGTGCAATGCTGAAGACGCATTGAACCGTCCGCGCGGCATTATCGCCAACCCTAACTGTACCACCATTATGATGGTGGTGGTTTTGAAGCCACTCGAGAAGATCAGCCATATCAAACGCATCCACATTTCCAGCTACCAGGCAGCCAGCGGTGCCGGTGCAGCCGCTATGGCCGAACTGGAACAACAGTACCGCGAAGTGCTCGACGGCAAGCCAGTCACCTGCAACAAGTTTGCCTACCAGTTGGCCTACAACGTCATTCCACAGATTGACGTCTTTATGGATAACGACTATACCAAAGAGGAAATGAAGATGTTCCATGAGACCCAGAAGATTATGCACAGCGACGTTAAGTGCTCTGCTACCTGCGTTCGTGTACCTTCACTCCGCTCACACTCTGAGGCCGTTTGGATTGAGACCGAAAAGCCAATTGACGTGGAAACCGCCAAGAAGGCCATCGCCGCAGCCGATGGTGTAACCCTGCAAGACGACCCTGCGAACAAGGTGTACCCTATGCCTTTGTTCACTGCCGGAAAGGACGATGTTTACGTTGGCCGTGTCCGCAAGGATATCGCAAACGAGAACGGCTTGACTTTCTGGCTGACTGGCGACCAGATTAAGAAGGGTGCTGCCCTTAACGCCGTGCAGATTGCCGAATACCTCATCAAGGTGGGCAACATCAAATAAGCGGAATTATTAAGATTACTGATAGAGAGACCCGTGCAGACCAAATGCCGGGTCTTTTTTTGTTTGACATTTTTCGTTAAGTTTGCACTAGGGACCGTTTCCCCACGAATAACAAACCAAAGAAATGAGTTGAGGCTATGGCAGAAGAAAAAGCAAGGACCATTTCGGTCATCATCCCCACCGACAACAGCCACGAGCTGGCCCGTTACTACCTGCCGCAACTATGCGCCCACATAGAAGAGTGCGGAGCCTTTGCCGATTACGAGGTGGTGGTTAGCGACACCTCGGTTGGCTGCGAGGCAGAAAAGCAGCTCTATCCTGACTTGAAAAAAGTAAGGATTATAGGCACAACAAACGGATTGAGCGAATTAGAGAACCTGAACAAGGCCCTTTTCGCATCGACCATGAACTATGTACTCATTTTGGGAGAAAACATTCTGCCTACCCACAACTACTTTTCAGAGGTCTTCACACTGTTCCGCTACACCCCAAGTCTGTTCGGAGTCAGCGCCAACACACTCAGCACCACCACCGACGACCACCTGTCGGGCCCGAAGACCCTCGACCCCAACAAGTGGGGCATCGGCTTGAAAGAGGTAGCGCCACAAATGCGCAAAACCACCTACACACTCACCCTATCGGAGTCGAACATGCTCATCGACCGCCACCAGCTGTGCCTGATGGGCGGTTTCCACACCTTCTTCAACAACGCCACCTCGGCAAAAGACGAAGCCTGCATCAGGGCATGGCGCTCGGGGCGCAAGTGCTTTTTCACCTCGTCCACCCACTGTAAGAAAATGAGCAACCAGGCTGAAGTAGAGGCTGACGAGAACATACAGCTACGCAAAAACAGCTTTATTTTCGACAACATCGTCACCAATTACCTGCACAGCAACCGCATGAAGCACCTGGCATTCTGGATGCGCCTGCTACTGGGATACTTCAAGTCAATCGTGTCGCGCGATGCCAACAACACCGCCTATTGGAACGCCTGCAAACAGTTCTTCGGCAAGTTCGTGTCGCTCTACCAGGTACGGAAATGGTATAAAACACAACGGTGCGAGCCATTCGAGAAAATTGCGAAAGGCTTTTTCTCGCACACCCAACTGCAAGAAGTTCATCAAAATAAAGAAAACGACGACAAACAGCTATGATTTTCACACCCAAGCAATATCTGTGGCACGGATTCGGCACCCTGTTGCTGAGCCTGCTTTGCAGCGTTTTTTTTAACGCCATCTGCAGCAGCGAGTTCATCAGCCCCATCAATAAGGCGCTCGACAGCTTCAACCTTTACGACCTCTGCAACCACTACCTCAGCCACAGTAGCGACAACGCAGCCGAGCAAGAACTGGAGGTAAACGACGACATACTGCTGTTCAGTATAGCCGGTTGCAACTCAAGGGCAGAAATTGCCGGCAAACTGCAACAGATAACCGACCTGAAACCCCGTGTAGTAGGAATGGATGTCATTTTCGGTGAGAACTCGACTACCGGCAAAGAGGTAGACGACAGCCTGCTGCATGTGGTAGCACGCTGTCCGCAACTGGTTACCGCCAAACGCATTACACAACACGGCGAAGAAGTGGCAGTCGAACACTCGTTCTACACCAAACTGGGGAACGTCGACGAGGCCTGCATCAACATAGAAGACGGCATAGTCCGCAATTTCGTGCGCGAACTGGATGTCAACAACGTGAAAAGCCAGAGTTTCGTCGACCGTATTGTCGAACGCGCTTATCCCGACGTGTTCGCCAAACTGGAAGAACGCGGACAAAACGAAGAACGCATCAACTACACTCCCGTCGAATTCCTGCAACTGGGAATGCAAGACGAGCTCTTTCCCGAAGATGTGGAGGGCAAAGTGGTTTTGATAGGTGACTTTGAAGACCTGCGCGACTTCCACAACATACCAACGTCGATAGGCGGCGCATCGCGCATACCAGGTACAAAGATACACGCCTATGCCATCACCACACTGACTAAGGGACGTATGATAGACAAAATGGGTACAACAGGCGGTTGGATACTGGGACTGATTATCTCGTACATCTTCTCGATAGTGGCCTGCGTCTGCTTCGTCGAATGCGACAAGCTGAGCGGATTTCTGACCAACCTGGTGATGATACTTACCATTTTCGTCATCTCGTCGGTTTACGGACTGGTTATGATCGAGCTCCAATACGAGCCCGACATCACCATCGCCCTGTTAGGGGTCGGTTTGGCCGGATTCACAGCAGAAATCTGGTTCTGGCTCTGCACCACCAAGCCCTACCAGTGGATACAGCAAAAAACGCACCTGCCCGACGGTGGCGTGCGCGTTTATGTCGACAGCAACGGACAACGCAACGGGTAATTGGCATTATTTTTGATTAATACCCCAATATACCGTAATTTTGTAGAATAAGATTAAATTGCCAAGCATATGAAACGACTATTTACAACCTGGTTACTGGTACTGTGTGCGACCCTGTTGTGGGCCCAGCCAAGAGCATTCCAAGGCGGGAACGGGAAATGGGGTTTCCGCGACAAGAACGGCAACTGGGCCATCCAACCAAAATACGACGATGTTGACAAACTATACGCCTTTACCAACAACCGCAACCATGCGGTGGTAAAAGTAGGCAACCTGTGGGGCTGCATCAACGAACAAGGACAATTCATCACCCAACCCGTGATGCGTACCAACAAAATGGCGTCGGACGCCGGACTGGCCATCCAGAAAAAGAGCACTACCGAAGGTCTCTACGACGGGTTCGACCTACAAAAACGCCTTTGGGGCTTTACCAATCCGAGCGGCCAGTTCCTCATACCGCCCACATTCGACGAAATTGACAACGCAACCAGCTTCCGTACCGGAAAGAACTACGCTGTTGTAAAAAAGAGCGGATTTTGGGGAGCCATCGACAGCAAAGGCTTTATGATTGTCAAGCCCTATATGCTGAACAAAGAGGACGCACGCAAAGCAGCGGCCGAAGCAGAACAATTTGCCGAACCCGGCCGGAACATCTATACCGCCTACGACCCCGAACTGAAAAAATTCGGTTTTGCCAACTACAAGGGCAACTGGGTAATCACCCCCCGCTTCACCTCGGTCGACATGGGCTACACTTTCACCGACAACCGTCCGTTTGCTGTTGTGAAGTACAACAACGGCTGGGGCAGCGTGAACGCCAAAGGTGTATTTGTGGTGAAGCCAACCTACCAGAAGGCCGAGCAAGCCCGCAGCGCAGCCTACAAAGTACCGGGAATCAACAAGAATTTTCCAGCCAGCGAACTGGCCAACAACGACGACAACAAGCATAAGAACTCGCTGAAAAAGGGAGCCACCATCCGTATTACCGACGGAGGCTCGTCTAACACTGGTGCGGGCGTGAAGGCTCCAACCATCGCCATTCTTTCTCCGAAAGACGGCGAAGGCTACACACAGCCTAACGTCAACATCACCTACGAGGCAAAGACCTTCGATGGCTCGACACCGAAAATTCTGGCTTACGTCAACGGTGAGCTGATCAGCACCAAAGGCGTACAGCGCACGGGCAAACAGATTACCGTTACCCTGCCCCGCAGTTCGCAGGGTGTAAGCCGCATACAGCTGATAGCCAAAGACGGCAAGGGCCAGAACAGCGACCCTGCCTCTATCGCCCTCCGCTATGTGGGCAGCGAGAGCAAACCACAACTGCACCTGCTGGCCGTTGGTGTCAGCGACTACAACCAGGCCGACCTGAAACTACAGAACGCAGCCAAAGACGCACAAGACTTCGTTAACACCATAAAGGGGCTTAACCTCAAGCAATACGACCGTCTGGCAACTACTACCCTCATAACCAACGCACAGGCGACCGACCGTAACATCAAGAGCAACCTCAGCCAGTTGGTGAACAAGGTGAACCAGGGCGACGTAATCATGCTCTTCTTCTCGGGACACGGAGCAAAAGAGGGCGACGACACCTACTTCCTCTCGGTCAATACCGACAGTAACGACCTTTTCTCGACAGCGGTCAACTTCGACGACATTAAGCGCGCGACCCGTCGCCTGAAAGACAAGAAATGCCGCATCCTGGTATTTATGGACGCCTGCCACAGCGGTGCCCTGTACGGACAGAAGTCAATAGCCGAAAACTACGCGTTGAGCGAGCCCGGCATTATCGGTTTCTACAGCAGTACCGAAAGCCAGAAGAGTAACGAGAGCGAGAAATGGGAGAACGGTATTTTCACCAAAGCGCTGCTCGAAGGCTTGAAAGGGAAAGCGGCCGACGAAAGCGGAGCCATCACACTCGACAACCTGGAACGCTATATACGCGACACTGTTCGAAAAGCGACTAACGGCACGCAGATGCCGATCTTTGAGAACAAGCAGGGAAACTTTGTCTTGTTCAACATTAAATAAGCAGTATAGAATGAGGATAATTATAGCAGGCGCAGGAGAAGTTGGCACCCACCTTGCCGAAATGTTGGCAAAACTCGACCATTCGATTGTCGTGATTGACGAAGACGGCGACCACCTTCACAAGATGGAAACCGACAACGACCTGCTGACTATAGAAGGTTCCCCCACATCTATCAAAAACCTGAAAGATGCCGGAGCCGAAGAAGCCGACCTCTTTATTGCCGTAACGCCACACGAGAGCCAGAACATTACAGCCTGCCTGCTGGCCTCGAACCTTGGAGCCAAGAAAAGGGTGGCACGTGTCGACAACGGCGAATACCTGGAAGAAAACTGTAGGAAGTTCTTCTCGAAGATGGGTATCGACGCCTTTATCTACCCCGAAAAGCTGGCCGCCGAAGAGATCCTCACCTCCCTTAAGAGAAGCTGGGTACGCCAATGGCTGGAGTTTGGCGATGGTGCCCTTATCCTTATCGGCATGAAGGTGCGCATCGGTGCCCCCATCTTGAACAAGCGCCTGCAAGACCTGACCGACAGCGACCACTACCGAATTGTGGCCATACGCCGTGTGGCGCAAACCATCATACCCCGCGGTTCCGACCAAGTGCAGGAAGGTGACATCGTCTACTTCATCACCACCAGCGACTATGTGGAACAAGTGCGCGAAGTGGCGGGCAAGGAAGACATCAAGGTGCGCGACCTCATTATTATGGGAGCCAGCAAAATAACGGAACAGACCTGCAACATGCTGCCCAGCAACGTTTCGGCAAAGATTCTGGAAAAAGACAAAGTGCTGGCCGACAGGCTGTGCCGCATGACCAACCGCATGATTGTGAACAGCGACGCCTCGGACCCCAACATGCTGGTTGAAGAGGACATTGAAGATATGGATGCCTTTGTAGCCCTTTCGTCGAAAACGGAAAGCAACATTCTGGCATGCCTCGAGGCCAAACGCCACGGTATAAAGAAAACCATTGCCGAAGTGGAAAACATGTCGTACATACCACTGGCCGAGCAACTCGACATTGGCTACATCGTCAACAAGAAACTGATTGCCGCCAGCTACATATACCAATACACCCTCGACAACAACGTGAGTGTAAACCGTGTGAAATGCCTGACACACGTTGACGTGGAAGTACTGGAACTGATAGCCAAACCCGACACAAAAGTCACCTCGGCCCCAATCAGCAGACTGCAACTGCCGCGCGACATTTTCATAGGCGGCGTTATCAAACCCGACGGCAAAGGCTTCATTGCCAACGGTAACACACTAATAGAACCCAACGACCGTGTAGTGGTATTCTGCAGGTCGGCAAGTATAAAGGAAATATCGACCCATTTCCGACAACAAAGTTAATTGGGAACGACAAACAAATGGAACGGAAAAGACCCCTACTCAACATAAGGCTGTTAAGTTACGCATTCGGTTCGCTGCTGCTATTGGAGGCGGCATGCATGCTGATACCATTGTTTGTGGCCATAGGCTATGGCGAGAAACAGGTTATTGACTGGATTGACAGTATAGTGATTACAGCAGGAGTAGGCTTGCTTTTCGCCCTTCCGTTCCGCAAACAGCATGGAGAGTGGGGCAAGCGCGAAGGCTACCTTATAGTGGCATCGATATGGGTGTGGTTCTCGTTCTTCTCAGCCATAGCATTTATGCTGAGCGGTGCAGCCAACAACTTCACCGACGCTTTTTTCGAGTCGATGTCGGGTTTCACGACCACCGGAGCGAGCGTTATGCGCGATGTTGAATCGCTCCCCCACAGTGTGAACGTCTGGCGGTGCTTCACACAATGGCTGGGCGGCATGGGAATCATCGTACTCTCGTTAGTATTGGGATTTGGCGGCATGTTCATCTATGTTGCCGAGGCAACAGGTCCGGTTAAAACAAAGATGAGTCCGCGCGTCCGCCAAACAGCGGCAATGCTATGGGGTCACTACATAGTGGTATCGGCAGTCACCTTCGTCTTCTTCTTTTTAGGAGGGATGGACACCTTCGACAATTTCTGCCACATGTTTACGACAGTCAGCACTGGCGGATTCTCCACCAAGAACAACAGTCTGTCTTACTGGAGTTCGCCTTTCATCCATTGGGCAGCCGTAGGCGGCATGTTTGTCAGCTCCTGCAACTTTGCGGTATCGCTTTTTTTCAAACCCGGCAAGTTCCACCAGGCCTTGCGCGACGAGGAGTTCCGGAACATGTCAATCATCTTTTTCGCATTGGCACTAACCTGCTCGGTCACCAACCTCATAAACAACCCGTGCCCGACCATAGAGGAAACCATACGTAAGTCCACCTTCATGAGCATGTCGTGCATCACCGGGACAGGACATTCCATCGACAACTTTATGAACTGGACACCGGCCCTGTGGATTCTTTTGTTGGTAGCCATGTGCATAGGCGGCAGTTCGGGTTCTACAACCGGCGGCATCAAGATAGTCCGCATCTTACTGATAGTAAAGAACAGCTATCTTGAATTCAAACGGTTGCTGCATCCACGCGCTATTATTCCACTAAAACTGAACAACAAGGTGATAACCACCGACACCATAAACAGCGTGGTCGCCTTCATCTTCCTGTTTATGAGTATTGCCGTACTTGCCACCATTCTACTAATGTTTATAGGTGTGAGACCCATCGATGCGGTCGGCGTTTCGATATCGGGCATAGCCAATATCGGTTTAGGCTTTGGCAGCTACGACACCGGCAACTTCTACGACCTGCCGATAGTGGCTAAATGGATATTCAGCTTCCTGATGCTTTTAGGCCGCTTGGAATTGTTTACTGTTTTATTCCTGTTCACACCAACGTTCTGGAAAAGGTAATTTACCGGTAAACTAACAATTATAGACCGTATTCGTCTGACTATAAAGAATAATTGTTAATTTTATACACTGATTATGTTGTATCCAGCCTGTTTTACAGACTGAAAGTGTTTGAATTAGCAATATGAGGAGACATCTACTTACTATAGTCGGAGCCCTGCTCTCAGCAACCACCCCACTATGGGCCGACATTGACGTAACCAATTTGTTCTTAGAGAACGCAGGGTTCGACAATGCCGACTACTTCAACTATACAAAAAACGACTACGGAAACGTCAGCCAGGAAATACTTCCCATTTATGGCTGGACGACCGACATTGGCGTCGATTACACAGTGACAGGCGTTTATGAACTAGGCACCCCAAAAACCTTTAACACAAACGGTAAGGTGCCGGCGACGGGTTACAACGGCTCGACGGGCGGATGCCTTGCCTTAAGTACCGGTTGGGACCAGCCGCTGAAATACTTCCAAGACGTTCAACTACCAGCTGGCACCTACAAACTGCAGGCGGCATTCTACAACGGCAGCAACTCGGCCAATGGCGGCAGTCTTTTAGGTTGGATTCCAACTGGCGGACAAGCTGCCATGTCGTCGACCGGCTCTTTCCCCCTTAACAGCTGGACTGCCGATGAGGTGACATTCTCCCTGCAATCAGAAACCGACGGACACATACAAATCGGATTTCTGGGTGCATCGGGCGGATCGGCCAACTCGGCAAAAGTAGTGGTCGACTATGTAAAACTGGTGCTTACAGGCGACAACGACAAACTCACCAACAACCAGCGCTCTGTTTTACAACAAACCGCCAACCAAGCCAACAAACTATATGCCGATGGCAGCGGTAACGAATCGGAGGCGCTTAAAAAGGCCATAAACACCGCACAAAACGCCATTGATAACCCTACGGCAACATTTTCCGAACTCTACACGCTGAACAACAGCCTTAAACAACAGATAACTCTGTATAACTGGGCGAACACCCCTGCCTCCAACCCCGCTAACATGACGGGCTATATTACCAATCCAAGTTTTGAAGATGGCCTGAAAGGCTGGTCGGCCAGCGGATTGAAGAGCCAGACCAACACGTCGTTCAGCCAGAAGAAAGGTAACACCTATGTAGAACAGTGGGTTTCTAACGGGAACCAGGTGGGAACGTTCAGCCTACTGCAAACCCTCAGCCCCGAATTACCTAAGGGCATATACCGACTGAGTGTGGCGGCACAAAACACCCAAAACGGGAAAACAGGACAGACGGGTGTATGGATAGTGGCCGGCGGAGACAGCATAGCCGTTTCGGAAGCTAAAACCTACACGCTGCAGTTCGTGCATATGGAAGACCAGCTCACCATTGGAATTGTGGGTTACGACGCATCGGGCAACTGGGTCGCACTCGACAATTTCGCACTTACATACTGGTCGGCAACCACCAGCGACTATGCCAACGAACTAACAGACCGCATAGCTACCGCCAACCAGTTGTTGGAGGGACGTATTAACAAAGACGACCGCAACAGCCTGCAAACAGCGGTGAAGGCTGCAGAAGACTGGCTTGAGGGGACCGACCCGGCTGCACTTCCAATAATAGCCGGGACCCTGAGGAAATCGATCCAGAAAGCCGCTTTGTCGGCCTCGAAATACGACCAACTTGCCACTGAAATTGAAAAAACAGAAAAACTGAAAGGCAACTTTCCGAAAGGCAACGAGCAGTTCGAGGCCGCCCTCTACAACGCCAAAGCAGACTTGGACGACGACAACCTTGCCCCCGCCGACATCGACAAGTCGGTTTCGGCCCTGCAGGCAGCCGTACTCGCTTTAAAGATAGCCAATGCCACCGGCCCGGCTCCTTCCGTCGGCACAGACGCACGTGTCCTACGTGGTGCCACAATGGCCTTCGGACGCGCCTCGTTTGGCGGAAACAACCTTATGGAGAAAGGGTTCTGCTGGGCCACCCACTACAACCCCACGGTAACCGACCAGCGTAGTACCCTGTCGTACAGTAACAATGGAGATATATACGTGATAGAAGGACTGCAACCGTCTACTTTTTACTACGTCCGCCCTTACGCCATCAGCAACAACTATGCGGTGGGCTATGGCAACTGTGTGAAAATATGCACACTGCCAATGGGAGTCATTACCTGGAAATACAACAATGGTGGATCGGATGAGGAAAACGACCGCATAAACGCAGCCGTTGCCGATGCGGTCGACATATGGAACAACCTTACCAGCATAAAGGGTATGCAACTTTCTGTCTCGTACGGAGCCAACACTCCTACAGCCGACTGCAGCTACGGTGGTTCGATGCGTGTAGGGCCTAACAGCAGCTACCAACGCACAGGAACCATACAACACGAAATGGCACACGCCGTTGGTGTAGGTACCACAGACCACTGGTACAACTCGAGCACCTACCGCCAAAGCACCTCAACCGGCATTTGGCTGGGTGAGCGCACCGACCAAGTACTCTGCTTTTTGGAAAACAACGAGAATGCGCACCTGAAGGGCGACGACACACACTTCTGGCCCTATGGTGTGAACGGGGCGCACGAAGACGATGGCACACGCATCCTCTACTATGCCAATGCCCTAATTGTGCAAGCTTTGGGCGAAGACTTTCTGCCTCCGGTATATGGATCTTTCGCCACACCTGCCTACACCTATACCCAAGAAGACGACAACACCTACTACCTTGTTCCGGAAGGCGGTTCGCTAGGCAGCCAGACACCAATGCTGGCAGACGACGGGAACGGGAATGTGGTGGTTAAAAACAACGGGCTGGCCTCCGCTTTGAACGACCCGTCGTTTACCTGGAAGATGCACTTCAACCCCCAAACCCAACTCTACGAACTGGTAAATAACGCAACCGGCAAGTCGTTGGCGAACAACGGTTCACAGGCCACCCTTAGTTCAAGCGAAAACTTTGGCATACAGTTGCTGGGATCGCGAGAAAAAACAACATTCGGTAAATTTAACCTGAAGTCGTACTGGTTGGTTTTCAACAACGGCACCAACCAACCTCTGACTCTGGTCAACAGTAATGGTGGCAATACCACGGCAACAAGATTCGACCACCAGAACTCTGCCACCAAGCAACGGTGGATTATTCTTACAAGGCACGAACTGATGGATCTGGCTGGAATTGACTACACCGGAGAACAAGTTCTTGAAGGACACCAACCGGCACTGAATGTTTGGGGAGGACCTAACAACATAACAATCGAGACAGGCGATAAAGGTTGCTGGGTGGCCATCTACGACATAACCGGGCACCAACTAGACATGTTCTACATGCAGGCAGGAATGAAACTGACAAAAATGCTACCTGCAGGTGTCTACATCGTAAACGGGGGAAAGGCCATCGTTACGAGATGACAGACCAACGCCTCATTCTCCGCCTACAGAAAAAACGTCTAAGTACAGCAGTGCCGGCACAGCTGTAAACATACATAAAACTCAGTATAGGCAAATGTTTCAGGCAAGTTCTTCTTTCTTTTTTGGAATAGCGTGAAAGAAAGTCCGCCAAGGAGAAACTACAACAAACATTGTGATAAACAGCAAATTAGCATTTATTCAATCCTGAATAAGAGGATGATTTTGATACAAAAGTCACCTATATTGGAAACGAAATTAGGAAATGCCAACGATAAAACATGCCTATATTTGCATTGTCAAAAGCAAACTTAGAAACAACAGAACTACAATTTAAACTAAACCTTGTGTGTGTTGAAAAAGCGGCTGTAGTAACAGTCGCTTTTTTAATTGCCCTTTTATTAATGAACAGCTTCTCGCGCAGGTTCCTAATATCTCTATACACAATAGGCTATAAAAAGGGCACAAAGTATACCTTAGCAAAATAAAAGAGGACCAACCGCATTTGCATAATTGTTTTATTCTTCGAAACCGCAATTGTAAAAAAACACGCTCATATGGAATCTAGCCCATATAGTTGAAGGCAATGGCACAAAACAACCCGTTTTATTGGCAGACAGCATTTTGGTGCGACTCGCTCGCCAAGTACCATATATAATACATATTATAACAGGTAACGCAACAGCCATTCAACTAGAACTCCAAACAGCGAAAAATAAAGAAGATTGTGGAGAAACCACTTTTATTTTTCATTTCTTTCCTTTATCTTTGAAATAACACAAAAGCATATTATACGTTGGGCTAAGACAGCGCAAAACACGTTTCCCGCCTAAAAAAAAGAAAATTGCTAAAAAATTTTAACATTTTGTTAATTGGTTGTTGTAACAATAATAAACTACATTAATCTAATTAACAGCGAATTAAGCATCCAGAAACTACAAAAAAGAGCCAGAAAATCACATCAAAAAACACATTAGGTTCGAAAAGTATGTTTTATATCATACAAATTTTCTTGATTTAAATCAAAAAATAGTTCTATATTGCATCGAACTTCAGAAACAGGCAATTTAAAATAAAAAAAAATTACAACATGAAGAAACTTTTACTACTACCTCTAATTAGCTTGTGCGCGCTCAATATACAAGCAGTCAGACAGCCCATGGAAGGGCGTTTTGACATCTATAAGGCGCTTAAAGCCCTACATGGGGCCAGACTAGACAGCATCCGCACAATGGGCGAATGGGGAGGCTGGGTCGACAGTATGGCCTTTTACAAATACGACGAAGCTGGTCGACTCACCGATATAGAAGGTTACAATGGTAATAGTATAAAGGTAGACAAGCTGCAAGTTACCTACAATGCCGATGGTTCGTTCTCACTAAAAGAGACAACGTCGAACGACGGCAACTCGCCATCGCACATCTACACCTACAACTACAACAAGAACAACCAGCTGACCGATATGCAGAATGTATCGGTCGACGGCAAGTATACCCAGCACACCGCCATCACCTACAAGAAGAAGAAAGGACAACTTATAGAAACCTGCACTTCTTCCGACGGAGGCGAGAACAGCGTCACCATCTTCAACAATAAGGGCGCCATCAAATCAATCAGCACCGCCAACAGTTTGAAGGAGTACGAGTATAACAGCAACAACGACCTGGTTTCTATTTCTGAATTGAAAAACGGTAAGAAAACCTATTTGGTCGAGAAAGAATATACCTATAACAGCAACAACCTGGTAAGTTCAATTACGACCTACACCCGGAAGGGCGAAAAAATAGACACCTTGAAAGAAAGTTTCCAATACAATGCCGACAACCAGGTCATACGCCGTGTTGTTGGGAAATCGTACACCGACTACACTTACAACAACGCCGGCAACGTGATAATGGAAACTAAAATTGAAAACGACAACATCTACGGCGCAAAGAACAAAACTTATTTCTACAAGAGCAACGCTCCCGTAGAAAGAGAAACCCAGGCCTACGACCTGAGCCGCTATCCGAAAGGTTCGGCAGTCGCCACCCATGGCAAACTCAGGGTCAAGAACAGCCAACTTTGCGATATGAATGGGAATCCTGTCCAGTTAAGAGGCATGAGCACCCATGGTGTACAGTGGTTCACCAACATCTACACCGACCCTAATGCCATTTCAACCCTGGTCGACAACTGGAACATCAATGTGCTGCGTATTGCCATGTACGTACAGGAAAGCGGTTATGCCACCGGTGCTGTAAAGAGCGATGCAGAATGGAACACCTACATCGACAGTGTTTCGAACCTTTGTGCAAAGAAGGGTATCTACTGCATCATCGACTGGCACATCCTCACCCCAGGCGACCCTCTGGCCGACGCCAACTACAGCAAAGCCATGCAGTTCTGGAACTATATGTCGAAAAAACATGCTAAAGAAGCGCACGTACTATATGAGATCTGCAATGAACCGAACGGAGGCGATGTCAGCTGGCCGCGTGTACGTGAATACGGGCGCAAGATTATAGAGGCCATCCGCATCAACGACAAAAACTCCATAGTTCTGGTTGGTACGCCTGTATGGAGCCAGGACATCGACATTGCCGCACTGGCGCAAATTGAAGACCCAGACGTAATGTACACCCTGCACTTCTATGCAGGCTCGCACGGAAAATCGTTCCGTCAGCGTGGCGACCGTGCCATGCAGGCTCCGTATAAGACCCCTATCTTCATCACCGAGTTCGGAACCAGCGATGCCAGTGGCGACAACGGCTTCTTCAAAGATGCCACCATCGACTGGCTGATTTGGGCCAGCAAGCACAACCTGAGTTGGTGTAACTGGAGTTTCGCCGATAAGGGCGAGAGTGCGAGCGCCTTGCAGAAAGATGCCTCAGCAAAGAACTGGAACTCGGTTACCGAATCGGGCAACCTTATCCGCTGTGTGCTACGCGACCCTTCTATGAAGTCGGTCAACAACTACAAAAACGACAATAAGAAAAAGAAATAAAAGGAATCATGTTGTGGGAAGAGGGAGGATATAAGTCTTTAACGGCACACGTCCCCCCTCTTTTTCTGCCAGCTAGAATCTGATAATCATTTAATAAAAACATATGGGATTACTCAACCAACTTTTCGGCAATGCCGATGAAATAGACTTGAAAGAACTAGAAAAAGAGTTTGCCGATATTATTTTGCCCGACGAAAAAATGGAGCTGGCATACAAGATTATGAGAGACAAATGGGTGTTTACCGACAAACGGCTTATCTTACTCGACGTGCAGGGCGTCACGGGTTCAAAGCGCGAATACCTCAGCATTCCATACGCTAACGTCTCGTTCTTCTCGGTAGAAACAGCCGGCAGCTTCGATGGCGATTGCGAACTCGACATCTGGATAAAAGGCGGCGGACACGTCAAGAAAGAATTTTCCAGAAATACCAACATAAAGGCAATACAGAAGGCTTTGGCCTCAAAGGTATTAGTTTAGGTTAAAATCCCCCATATCGGTATGGGGGATATACTCGCATGCTTATTTGCTGCCATAGAAAACAAATTAAGGTTTATTTTGTTACGAAAACCCTATAAGGGCCGCCAACCCGTCCAAAAAGGTTGGCGAAAAAACAAAAGACGTATCAGTTTAGCAAACCTTGTCAGCATTTCCACCCATCGCCTTTTTCATCGCCTCTTCCTGCGCTTTCAGGAAGTCGGCATAAAGGTCGCGGTAGCATTTGCCCACCACAGGGTGTATCAGGTTGGGTGCGATTTCGGCAAGCGGACGGAGTACGAAATCGCGCTGCAGCATCAGCGGGTGCGGCACTTTCAAGTCGGGGGTGTCGATGACCTCGTTGCCATATTGCAGAATGTCGATGTCGATAACACGGTCGTGGTAACCCGGCTCACCTGTACGCACACGGCCCATCTCACGCTCAATGGCATTAGCCATCTTCAAACACAAATCGGCCGGATACTTGGTGTCGAGCACAATAACACAGTTCAAGAACTTGTTCTCGCTGCAGAAGCCCCAAGGTGCAGTCTCGTAAAAATTAGAATTAGCCCGGAACACGCCAATAAGTTTGTGACAAAGGTAGATGGCATTCTCAAGGTTTTTCCGGCGGTCGCCCAAATTAGACCCCAACCCCAAATATAGTTCAGTCATTAGCAGGTAATAATAAAAACGAGACGCGGGAAAATTGCATTTCGGGCGCCTCGCTATATGGTAAGAAATTGTTATCAGTTAGTTTTGAACTTGAAAGAAACTTCCTTCAAATCGGCATTCGCTTTCACAATCTTATCCTTCAGGCTTGCCTTGTAGGCGGCATTGCGCTTGGCTATTTCAGGGTCGCCGAGGGCGAGAATCTGGGTGGCGATAATAGCGGCGTTCTGTGCGGCATTTACACCCACAGTGGCTACTGGAATGCCCGGAGGCATCTGTATGATGCTCAACATAGCGTCGAGACCGTCGAGCATACCTTTGATAGGAATACCGATGACCGGAATAGTGGTGTTGGCTGCAATAACGCCAGGAAGGGCGGCAGCCATGCCGGCAGCAGCCAAAATAACTTTAATGCCACGGCCTTCGGCTTCGCGGGCAAATTGTTCAACTTCGCTTGGAGTACGGTGAGCAGAAAGAGCGTTCATTTCGAACGGAATTTCCATATCATCGAGGAACTTGGCAGCTTTCTCCATAACCGGAAGGTCGCTGGTGCTACCCATAATGATGCTGACGATTGGTTTCATATTTTCTATGTTTTTTTCGTAATGCAAAAGTAAGTATTTCTGCCGAGAAAGTACACAATATGTATAGCGGTGTTTATGTCAGTCTAAGCATTCTCACCCACTACTTATTTTGCAGTGGAACTGCGCTCAGGACAGGAATACCCCTATTTTACCGACTCTCGGTGATACAAACACAACAATTACATCGATGACGTTCCAACAACTCCTGCCTATATGCCATCTGATTATGGATTTTCGATGCCTATTTTGGGAAGTTTTCTGCATTTTTCGGTACCGATTTTGGGAGAAATTCTAAGATTTTCGGTGCCTATTTTGGGAAATTGACTATTTTTGTACAACAAAAAATAATGCTTATGACCTATATAAAGAGACTATTTGACCAAAAACTTTTAAATTGGAAGACGGAACCAAGAAGAAAACCGTTATTAGTTCGAGGTGCCCGTCAGGTTGGAAAATCTACAGCCATTAGGGAATTAGGAAAGTCGTTCCGATATTTCGCTGAAGTCAATTTGGAAAAGCAGCCTGATTTGAAAAAATTATTTCCCCCAAATATAGATGTAAAAGGGACTTGCGAGAAACTATCGGTTGCGCTTCAGGTCCCTATTATTCCAGGAGAGACATTACTTTTCATTGATGAGATTCAAGTATCGCAAGATGCAATACTCTCTTTGCGCTACTTTAAGGAAGATTATCCGGAACTACATGTAGTTGCGGCTGGATCTTTACTTGAGTTTGCCCTTGAAGAGCTCCCATCTTTTGCAGTTGGAAGGATACGTTCCCTTTATATGTACCCTTTTTCTTTTGACGAGTTTTTGTTAGCGCAAGGTTTAGACCTAACAGTAGATTACAAGAAAAAGAATGTGGCTGGTGAACCTTTGGAAGACAAAATACATAAGGACCTTATAGAACAACTTCGTTCTTTCTATCTGGTGGGCGGAATGCCCGCTGCTGTGATTGAATGGATTGAGACAAGGAACTATTTGGATGTGGCAAAGGTACATAATGATATACTGAGCACTTATTTGGACGATTTTTCCAAATACAAAAAAAGAATATCTCCTGTACTTTTACGACAAGTTTTTCGTTCTGTTGCTTTGCAAGTAGGTCAAAAATTTGTCTGTTCGCAAGTTGATAGAGAAGTGAAATCTACAGTCATTAGGGAAGCTTTGAGACTCTTGTCGCTTGCCGGATTAATTACTCCCGTAATCCATACCAATGCCAATGGGCTGCCATTAGGGGCTGAAGAAAACAACAGTTATGTGAAGTATTTGTTTTTCGATGTTGGGGTAATGCAGACGATGTTGGGTATACCTGCAACAGAAATTCTCTTAACAGACGATATCGGATTTGTTAATAAAGGAGGACTGTCGGAAATGTTTGCAGGTTTGGAAATGCAAAAATATAACGATTGTTTCACAAAGTCGGAAATGTACTATTGGCAGAATATAGGTAAGGATAGTTTGGCGGAAGTGGACTATGTTATAGCAAGAAGGGGGAAGGTTCTTCCCATCGAGGTGAAAGCTAATACCCAAGGCAGTATGCAAAGTTTATGGATGTTTATGCGTAAACACAATCTGCACAACGCTATTCGAGTTTCTTTGGAGAATTTTGGTCATATATTGTATACAGACCGATATGGGGAAAATGCAGAACGCAATATCGATATTCTTCCGCTATATGCGTTAAGCAATCTGGTGGAAAGTGAATGTTGACTATCTTGATAATGTTCACATTCCCTCAAGAAAGCCGCTTGGCACTGCAATTACACATTTTGATGCAGAGAAAGATATTTTGCGTGTATTGGTTAGTGATGACGGTATGGGAGTTCGTGCGCCACTTGCTGAAAATGAGCGTTATTTTACAATTTCAGAAGAAGATGCTTTACATATGTGCATACAAGACACTGTGACCGACGGTAAAGGTATGGGCTTTGGTCTTTATGCAACCTCTCGACTAATGAAAAACATTGGTATAAGTTTTATTCTGCATTCAGGCAATCATAAACTCTTATACAAGAATGGGGAAACAGAAAGTATTTCTAATGGTAACTGGCAAGGCACGATTGTCTATATGGAAATAACTACTTCTAAAGAGATTGATCTCAATATCTTGGCTTCCCTTCAACGAAGAATTAAGATGCAAGAGTAAGTTAGTTATTTTTTCGTCTCCCGGTAGTACATATACAACAAGCCTATTGCAACAATCACATCGATGATAGTTCCAACAACTCCTGCCTATATACCATTTGATTACAGGCTGAAATTGCAGAACGATAAAAACTGAGATTACATTCAGTTATAAATTAGAAAAAACAAACTTCAAACTATACCCGCAAGAAGGCAAGGGCAAGCAAGCGAAAGTGATTGCACACTACTTTCTCGCAAATATGGACTGGTATGTGCTGGAAGGCGAGAAGGAAGGCGACGACTTCCGTTTCTTTGGTATCGTAGATTTGAACAACGATTTCGGTCCCGAATACGGATACTTTATGCTGTCCGAACTTAAAGGCGCATTCAATATGCCGATAATCATCAACGGCAAGCAGACCACCCTACCCGTTCAAATCGAACGTGACGAGTATTGGGAAGAGAAGTCCGTAGAAGAATGTGAAATTTTCGATTGAAGATTTAAGTATTCCATTTCATTTCATAACTAAGATAGGCACTCTGTTGGGAAACAGGGAGCCTATCGGTGCGACCGGCTAACGAGTAATTATGAAAATAATGTTCATAATACAAGCTTTTCTATCTTGCATTCATGCTTTTTAGTTTTTTCATCGTAGTTGATGCCTACAAAAAGCAGATTGCCACGGTAGTGTTTGAGGGCATCATCATATTTCTTGTCCTTTATCTGTTGCAAGGCGCTTTCCGAACTTTTGTTATGTTTCAGTTCAATAACCATTGCTGGAATATTCGGCAAGAACGGGATTAAGGCAAGGTCTGCATAGCCCTTGCCAGTTGGCAGTTCCTTCACCAGCGTATAGCGTGTGTTGGCGTAGAAATACGCCAGACAGATGGCACTCTGAAAACAGTGCTCGTCATTGTAAGTCAGGTTACTGGTCACCTCGGTGTGGGCGGCGTCAAGAGCATTGGCAACAGCATCCTCATTACCATTGATGGTGTCGTCAAGGAGCTTTTTTGAAGCGTTAACGATTGCCATTATTGAACGGTATTCACGTTCGTCCTCAATTGAATTTATCCATTCCGTTCGGACTTCTGCGTTAGGTATATAGCAGGTCTTTTCGGTTCGGTTATAAGTAAGGTATCCAAGATGGATGAGATAGGTGAAGACATTGTCCTTACTATTGATGGAATCCAACGTGTTCTCAAACTTCAACACATTTACAGGCGCACTTCCCCCAGAAATCATACTGATGATGTCTTGACGAATGCCTTCAAAATCCATCATAATGTATTTCTTTAAAGCCTCGAACGAGCTGGTAGCTGTCCAATAACTGCCGAATTCTTTTCTTCTTACTGCATTTACAACTGACAATGGATTGAAGATGCCAACAGATTCAGACAGTTTATAACCGTCATACCATCGAGCACACTCTTCCTTGTCGATGCCATGTGTGTTACAGAGATCCTCAACCTCTTCATGGGTGAAACCAATAAGGCCTGCAAATTGTTGCGCATCAACCATGGAATACTCGGTAAACTCGTTGAGTTTGGATTGCACCTTGTCTCTTACTATTGGCAGAATACCAGTTATATATGCTAAGGCAATGGCGGGACGAAGGGTTGCATCCTTGAAAAGTCCATTCAAAAAATCCATATATTTTTGGAACAAATCATCAGAAACCTTTTCTCGCACCAGGACATCATATTCATCGATGATGATGACAAACTTCTGGTTTGTTTGTCCATATACCCTGAGAATACATCTCGCCAAATTATCTGTCGGCTTGAATCTGACGTTCGAAAATTGTTGTTCAAATTCCTCTCTCAACGATTCATTGAGATCATCAAACAACAACTTTCTATCAGGAGTGTTGTTATACCAACCGTTCATATCCAACTTAATCACGTTGAACTTGTTCAGGTTGTCCTCATAGCCGGGCACATCGCCAATCTTCATCTTCGAGAAGATTTCCTTGGTGTCGCATCCCTTTGAATAATAAGCGGAAATCATATTACCAGCCATGCTTTTACCGAAACGGCGGGCACGAGACATGCAGACAAACTTCTCCCTTGAACCAAGCAGTTTGTTTAACTCTATCAACACGAGTGATTTATCTACGTATATGTCCGTGTTCTTATCTTCTTTGAATGCTTCCGCATTCGGATTGAGGTATATGCCCATACTTATCCCAATTTATTATTCGATACAAAATTATGCACTTTTTTAGAGTTGACAAAGTATTCATGTCTATACCCTACCATTCGGTTTTATGCGTGCAAGGCCGTCCAAATCGAGCGTGACGAGTTTGGGAAGAGAAGTTCATAGATGAATGTGAGATTTTCTAAATTATTCCCCGAAAGTGCAACTTATAAGTTGCACTTTCGGGGATTTATATCTATATTTGCATTAAATAAAAACGCCATGAAATTTATTAGAGGTTTAGAAGGTTATGACCATCTTTGGTCAGTAAAAGAAAACGAGGATGGCGATGCCCTTTCTTTATTGTTTAAAGACTGGAACGATGCAAATTTTCTTCTTGATTTCTTCAAAGAAAATATTGAAGACCTCAAGAACTACTTTCACATTGAGAAAATATCTCAGGCAATCTCTGATACTTTTGAGGACGCGGATGCATTGGAAGAATTGATTCTTGAGTTCCCAAGTACTGAAAACCTGGACAATCTATTCCGTCCTCTAAGTCAAACTGATGCAATAAAGACCGAACTGACAAGAAATAAGGCACGAAATTGGAATAATCAGAGACATCCAAGTTGGTTACGGATTTATGCTATCAGACTTGAGCCAAACGTTTACATCGTAACAGGTGGTGCCATAAAACTAACCGCCACGATGCAAGAACGCAAACATACTGAAGAACAATTGGAGAAACTTAACAAATGTAGGGACTTCCTTATTGAAAATGGTGTTTTTGACAAGGATAGTTTCGTGGATTTCACAAAGGAGGACTAATCATGAGAAAAGAAACATTAGAATTTTTGGAGAAGCATTCAAACAATGAAGTTTCTTCATTTGCAAAGGAAGCCGCAGAGCGCAAAGCAAACAACAAGTGGCAAAAGTGGTCAAGACACATTGCGCTAAAGATTGTTGACTTTATGCAAGAAAACAACTTCTCTCGTAATGAAGTTGCGACGAGACTTGGGGTTTCTCCACAATATGTTAGCAAATTGCTTTCTGGCAAAATCAATTTTTCACTAAAGTCTATCGCTGAGATAGAAGAAAAACTCAAAATCAACGATTTGGTCGAAATTTAGTAACTAAGTGTTTTCTCTATAGATATGAACTCGTGCTCAAAGGCACCTTCAATCTGCCGATAATCATCAACGGCAAGCAGACCTCCCTACCCGTACAAATCGAACGTGACGAGTATTGGGAAGAGAAGTTCATAGATGAATGTGAGATTTTCGTTTATATTTAGATATTCCATATCATTTCAGAAAGAAGATAGGCACTCTGTTGGGAAACAGGGTGCCTATAGGTGTGACCGGCTAACGCCGGGTAAGTATTTACATTAATTTTCGATACTACTATTTTCTATATCAATAATACAAAAAAAAGTTCGCTAAAAATAAGCGAACCGTAGTGTTTAGTTTTATTTTGCAGCTTCTTGTTTGTTCAAGTAATACTCAAATTCCTTTTCAAACAAGAAATTGTCTCTTTCTCTATTAAATTCAATCTTTCTCTGAGTTGCCACGTCTTTCATCTCAATATCAATCAATCCCTTTAGACATTCACTTTTAATTTTAAGCTGTTCTACAAAGAACTGGGTATCAATCTTTTCTTGATATTCTTTTTCTCCGCTTATTTGTTCCTCAATGAATCTGGATATAGCATCAAGTGCATATCTTTTTTTTGACTCCGTTTCTGGCAAATTATTATAGAACAGCTCATAAAAGTCGTTCATCCAATCGATTCTTAATATCTTATCCCGACAAAGATTCAATGCATACTCAGAATTTCTATAATTGTAAAGTGACTGGTAAACTAAACTATCAGTGTCAAAGAACTGATTAACCAATCTATTACGTGCTATTTTGAATAGACGAAGAGTGTATTCAAGTTCATTTAACTTCTGTGGCATCTACATCCTGGATATTATCTAAAGCCTTATTAGACGGTCCTTGAATACCTTGAATTTGATCAAATCCACCAATAATCTTATCAATTGAAGACTGACCTTGTTGTGTCAGGTAATTGATATTTTCATTCATTCTTTGAATATCCAAACTTAATTCTTCTAGGAACTTTTTTGTATTGTTTATTATGTTTGCACACTTCTCATCAGACCTTGCAATCATAATATCTAAAACTTTTTCGTTTCCTGAGAATTTCTCAATAACACGTTCTAGTTCAGCTTCAGCTGTTTCATAAGCTTTGTCCTGTATTAATTGATATTGGGTGGTTTTTTCAGCAATCAAATCTTGAGCTTTTCTACGCAAATCAATATCCATCTCACCGATGCAACGTATCATACGGATATTCATTTCGGTCAATTTTTCCTTGTATTCATAAACTGCATTTGCGATGTTTTTCATACGTTGGAATTCCTGATCCTTTTGCCATTGCTCAGTTTCTGCATTGATTCGCTGAATTTCTGTATTCATTCGAATTTCCAATTCTGCTGCTTCTCGATTTTTTCTACTTTCAATCTCAGCTTCGGTTTGTTTAACTCGAATATCAGCGTCTGCCTGAGCGTTTATTACCCTTTGTTCGGCAGCAGCCTTGGCTTCAGCAGCTCGTATATCAGATTCTTGGGATGCCCTTTTTACTCTTATTTGCTCATTAGAACTATGAGTTGTTTTTCTCATTTCTATTTCAGCCATTTCTCGTGCTTCCCCTCTGCAAACTTTCGACTCAGCCCAATCATGAAGTATTGCAACGGGACCTTCTAAGACTCTACCTAAACTTTTTAAAAATCCCATGTTAGTTTACATTTTCATCGTTAACAGTTTCTTTTGCCTTTTGCTTAATATTTCCTATGATATCAAGAGTTTCTTCTTTTGCCATATCACTTGACAAATCCAAACTCTTAGTATAGCTCTTTACCAAATCAACAATCCAGCTGCTTGTAACTTTAGCATCCAATTTTGTTTCCTGCAAAGTATTTGATACTTCCTTCAATGTCTCCGCAAAAAATTTTGCTCTTTCCTTACGAAGGTCTTCTTGCAAAGCAGATGCAAATTTTATTTCTTCTTTATGATCCTTCAATAAGTTGAGATAATGTTCTTCATATTCAAATAAGATCTTCAAATTCTCTCTGACCGCATCTTTTGCAACGATTTCAATTAAACGATCTGCTACTTTCTCATATTTGATTGATAGTTTCTTCAGAAGTTCTGCATCTTCGATAACAAAATCATCTGCATATTTGAGTTCTTCTAAAATCTTATTCTTAAGAGATTGTTTTTCGTTTTGTTCCATTATGTAATTTATTTAATAGTATTTGATGTTTCTGTGATAAACTTTTATCCAAAGCAATAAAAAAAAGAAAAATTGACCAAATTTTTCGTCAAAAAAATGCGATAAATCCGCTATTTTTCTGCATTTTCCGGCTAAAAAGCACTCAAAACCTAATATATTTTGTTGCATAACCAATCTTCTACGTATCGGTATAAAGCATGAGCATTTCAAGTCGGACAAACAGGGGTGTATCACATTCCGTATCTGGCTACAAAATGCAAGCAAAAAATAAACGCCCCGGCTTTCACAAGTCAGGGCGTCACAGTTTACAAATTTATGTTTACATGCCACTGTTCCATCCCGTCATAGGCTTAACGCCGTTATAGAAACAGCAGACCGGCTCTTCCCTTTCACTCGTAACAAAACGCTATAATTACATCGATGATGTTCCACAACTCCTACCTATATGCCATTTGATTATGGATTTTCGATGCCGATTTTGGGAAGTTTTCTGCATTTTTCGGTACCGATTTTGGAAAATTGGCTATTCCGTGAACTGAATGGAAACTGACACTTGCTTCTTCCAAACACTCTTCACCTTCTTTGAAAACTATTTTTTCCAACCAAATGGGAAGGTTTTGACCGTTCATTTTGTAACTTTGCAAAATAGGGGGTGTTGTGCCCTTTTTTAACAGAAAACAAATAAATAATTTAAATATGAAACTCTTATTGCTTGGCTCAGGTGGCCGCGAACACGCAATGGCATGGAAAATTGCCCAAAGTAAGAAAGTTGAGAAACTCTTCATCGCTCCTGGTAATGGTGGCACCGGTTCTGTTGGCGAAAACGTCAACATCAAGGTGACCGACTTCAAGGCTATCGGCGAGTTCGTTAAGGCTAACGGCATCTCTATGGTGGTGGTTGGCCCTGAAGTGCCGCTTGTTGAAGGCATTGCAGACTTCTTCCAGGCCGACGCTGCTTTGAAGAACGTGGCTGTTATTGGTCCAAGCAAGACTGGTGCCCAGTTGGAAGGCAGCAAAGACTTCGCTAAAGCCTTTATGATGCGCCACAACATTCCAACTGCACGCTACCAGAGTTTCACCGGCGAAACCTACGACGAGGCCTGCAAGTTTCTCGAGACCCTCGAAGCGCCTTACGTGCTCAAGGCCGACGGTTTGGCTGCCGGTAAGGGTGTGCTCATTATTCCCGACTTGGCTACCGCCAAGAAAGAGTTGAAGGAAATGTTCGACGGCATGTTCGGCAATGCCAGCGCTACCGTTGTTATCGAAGAGTTCCTTTCTGGTATTGAATGTTCGGTCTTCGTCCTCACCGACGGCGACAACTACAAGATTCTGCCAGTAGCAAAAGACTACAAGCGTATTGGCGAAGGCGACAAGGGCCTCAACACCGGCGGTATGGGTTCGGTTTCTCCGGTTCCGTTTGCCGACGACACCTTTATGAAGAAGGTGGAAGAACGCATCGTTATCCCTACCATCAACGGTTTGAAGGAAGAAAAGATCGACTATAAGGGCTTCATCTTCTTAGGCCTTATCAATGTGAAGAACGAACCGATGGTCATCGAATACAATGTACGTATGGGCGACCCTGAAACGGAGGCCGTTATGCTCCGTATTAAGAGCGACTTGGTTGACTTGTTTGAAGGTGTGGCTAACCACGACCTCGGCAAGCGCACCCTCGAGGTAGACCCACGCACCGCTGTTACCGTCATGCTGGTATCGGGCGGCTACCCCGAAGACTACGAGAAGGGCAAGGTGATGACAGGGCTCGACAAAGTGCAAGACAGCATCCTCTTCCACGCCGGCACTGCCATTAACGATAAGGGCGAACTTGTTACCAGCGGCGGCCGTGTAATAGCCATTTCTAGCTACGGCAACACCAAAGCCGAAGCCTTGGCCCAGTCGTTCAAAAACGCACAAGTCATCGACTACGATAAGAAGTACTTCCGTCGCGACATCGGTTTCGACCTCTAACCCATAATAAACATCTGGCGATATGACACGCACACAGTGGTACGACATCATCAGGCCCGGCGCTATCAGCAACATTCTAATCTTTATTGTGGCGATAGTGCTGTGGGGCGATTTTTTCCATAGCGGAAACGAGGTTGCACTCGGTTCGGAGTCATACGCCTTCAACTATGTATCGGAGTGGCTGTCGCTTAACCCGCTCATCAGCCGTGCCATCGACCTGGTAGTAGCGCTTCTGGTATCATTTACCATTTTGCGGCTGAACGAGGCGTATTCGTTCATCAAGGTCAGAACCATTCTGCCCTCAGCCCTTTGCGTACTGCTAACCGGTTTGCTGCTGCAACCGCACTACCTGACCTCTGGTTCGGTAGTGGCACTGTTGCTGTTTGCGTGCATAGCCTCGGCACTGGCCCTCAGTAGCAACAACTCGCAGATACACACCTTCAACATCGGCCTTATGCTGGGTCTGGCGGCAATGGTCTACCCATTCTGCCTGCTCTACCTGCTGGTGTTCTTCTATTTCTACTACAACATCAACATCCTCAGTCTGCGAACCCTGTTGTCGACCCTTACCGGGGCCTTCCTGCCCCTCTTCTACGGCAGCATCGGCTTGTGGCTCACGGGGCAGTCGAACATCTTCAAGAACTACCTCAACCCAACCACCCACCTGCAGCTGTGGATTCCCAAAATGGAGAGTAACGAAATAGCGTTTGCGGCGGTCGTTGGAATAATGCTGGTTGGCTCGCTCATCTATGTCTGGCTAACCTACCAGAAAGAAGTGCTAAAACAGCGCAGAATGTTCTCGTTCTTTGTGCAGATGCTGTTATTTACCATTGCCATGATGCTGTTTTCGAGGTCAGGCTTCAACAACCTGCTCAACACACTCATCTTTCTGGCAAGCATCATCATCGGCCGTGTGTTCAGCACCACGGTAGCAGAAAGCAAAATCAGTTTATGGAGTTTCAGGGTGCTGGTTGTGGCCATTATCGCCTATAGCATACACGTCTTATTCGCATAATACTTCCCGGAAATGGTATTGCTCGACCTATTAGCCCAACTACAAGACTTCTACGCGCAATTGTCTGGTTTGTTAGAGTCGTGGGGATATATCGGCCTGTTTCTGGCCACATTTCTGGCTGCGACCATCGTACCGTTTCCTAGCGAGATAGTTTTCCTCTTCTGCATCAATACCAACGGACTGAATCCCTTTCTGTGCATCGGCATAGCCACCGTCGGCAACACGCTGGGGGCCCTCACCCTCTACTGGATGGGGACGCTGGGGAAACTACGCTGGCTTTGTACCTATGGACGTATCGCGCCCAACAAACTGAGGCGGTTCGTAAAGAAAGCGCAAAAATGGGGCCCCCCATTGGGTTTGGTTTCCTTCCTGCCGGCATTCGGCCAACTTATTGTAATTTCATTAGGATTGCTGCACTGCGACCTCAAGAAAAGCACCATTTTCATCATATTGGGTAAAGGCGGTCGCTACACCATTTTAGCGCTCATCAGTCTAGGGGTCATTTCGTTGCTAGGCTAACAGCCGCAAACAAGTTCAGGGCCAGACATGCACCCTACATATTCCGTTCACTCTTTATCAAATCGTACGCCTGGTTTATCTTCATCATGTGTTCCTCGGCTTCTTTAACCACAGACTCGCCTAATGTGGCGACACGGTCGGGGTGGAACTTCTTGCACATGCTGCGGTAGGCCTTCACCACCTCCTCATTCGTGGCCGTGCTTGTCAGACCCAACAAACTATAGGCCGTCGAAAGCGACATGTTAATGGAACGCCGTGCACGGCTGCCGGAGCCCGACCCGCCACTCTTTGAACCAGACGAAGAACCACTATAAGAAGAGCCGCCCGTCTTTTGATAGGAGCCACCTGCAGTTTTTTGCGAATAGCTATTTCCGTAAAACGAACCACCATTATTCTCACCAGCGAAGTAGGAAGTCTTAATCGAGTTATAATCAGAGTGTGAGATACCCAACAAGACGGAGATTTTAAGGATGACGGAATCTTCTGAGCGTTGCAACATACCATCGGCATAACCTATGCCCAGCAAGAAGTAGATCAACTCCCGTTTGTGGTAGATGTTCATCTGTTTTGCCACCTGCCTGGCCACCCCTTCAACATCGATGTTCTGCTCCAACAATTCCTTCAGCAGTTGAAGGGCGTATTTTTGGTCATCTTCGGTTGGGAATGCCTTCTTTATATAGTCCTTGACAAAATCGAGCTCGCTTCGTTTTGCCTGTCCGTTTGCCTGCATAACAGCAGCCATAAGGGTCAATAGGGAAATTTGGAAAGAAAAGCGTTCTTTTTCTTTCGATGTTGAAAATATATTTTCCAGTTTCAGGGTTTCATTACCCTCAAACATTTTACCAAGGCAATAACCGATAAGACCGCCTATCGGTCCCCCGATAAACAATCCGCCAATAGCACCAATGACACTAGCAACTCCCATGTGATAATCATTTTCCGCAAATGTAGCATTTTTTTCAGTACCTTTGCAGAAGTATATATTAAAACAGAATGGATTTCAATTTCGACGTCATAGTGGTAGGTGCCGGTCATGCTGGCTGCGAGGCCGCCGCCGCATCGGCCCATCTTGGTTCTAAAACCCTGCTCGTCACCATCGATATGCACAAAATTGCGCAAATGAGCTGCAACCCTGCCGTTGGCGGTATTGCCAAAGGTCAAATTGTGCGCGAGGTAGACGCCTTAGGCGGCATGTGTGGAATTGTGACCGACCTGACGGCCATCCAGTTCCGTTTGCTGAACCGTTCTAAGGGTCCGGCCATGTGGAGTCCGCGTGCGCAGAGCGACCGGCAGAAATTTTCGGAGAAGTGGCGCGAGGTGTTGGAGAACACCGAAAACCTGAGCATCTGGCAAGACACTGTGACCAACCTTGTTATTGAAGACGGCAAAGTGGCTGGCGTAACCACCGCCATGGGCGCTACCTTTAAGGCTGCTGCCGTGGTCATTACGGCGGGCACCTTCCTGTCGGGACTCATCCATTGCGGACGCACCCAGATACAGGGTGGCCGCATCAGCGAACCCGCCGCTTTCGGACTGACCGAACAGTTGAAGGGACTGGGCATTACGACCGACCGTATGAAGACCGGTACACCGGCCCGACTCGACGGCCGCACCATCGACTTCGACCGTATGCAGGAGCAATATGGCGAAACCGACTTCCACAAGTTCTCGTACCTCGACTTCCAGCCACGTCCGCTGAAACAGCGCCCGTGCTTCATTACACAGACCAACCCCGAGACGCACGAGATACTCCGCAAAGGGTTGCCAGAGTCTCCGCTTTATAACGGCCAAATCAAGAGCATTGGTCCGCGCTACTGTCCAAGTATCGAGACCAAGATTGTTACTTTTGCCGATAAGGACCACCACCCTATCTTTATAGAGCCAGAAGGCGAGACCACACAAGAATACTACATCAACGGATTCTCGTCGAGCCTGCCTATGGACATCCAGATTGCCGCCCTGCAAACCATTGTAGGTTTGGAACATGTGCAGCTCTACCGCCCCGGCTACGCCATCGAATACGACTTCTTCGACCCGACACAACTGAAACACTCGCTCGAAAGCAAGGTTGTGCCAGGCCTGTTCCTTGCCGGACAGGTAAACGGCACTACCGGTTACGAAGAGGCGGCCGGACAGGGTATTGTGGCCGGCATCAACGCCCACCAATACTGCGCCAAAGCCGAACCACTGGTACTGGGCCGCGACGAATCGTACATCGGCGTACTGATCGACGACTTGGTTACCAAAGGTGTTGACGAACCTTACCGAATGTTCACCTCGCGTGCCGAATACCGCATTCTGCTCCGCCAAGACGATGCCGACGCCCGCCTGACTGCAAAGAGCTACGCTATTGGTTTGGCAACAAAGGAGCGTATGGAACTCTACAACCGCAAGAAGGAGGCTATTGCCAACCTGGTCGGCTTCATTAAAGGTTATTCCATCCAAGCAAAATACATCAACAGCTTCCTCGAGAAATGCGGCACTACCGCCCTGACCGAGGGGTGCAAACTGGTTGACCTTGTGGCACGTCCACAACTGAACATCTTGTTGCTTGCTGAGGCCATTCCGGCACTAAAGGACAAACTCGACCAGATAGCCGACCGCCGCGATGAAATTATTGAGGCGGCAGAAATACAGATTAAATACAGCGGCTACATTGAACGCGAGACACTGGTTGCCGACAAACTGCACCGCTTGGAAAACATCAAGATTAAGGGCAAATTCGACTACTCGACCATCAATTCGCTGAGCACCGAAGCCCGGCAGAAACTGGCCCGCATCGACCCTGAAACCATTGGTCAGGCCAGCCGTATTCCGGGTGTTTCGCCAAGCGACGTGAACATCTTGCTTGTGCTTTGCGGACGGTAAAAGGCCAACAGACACAAGACCCCCCAAAAATATAGGGCACGGGAAAGTGAAATTTTCATTTTTCCCGTGCCCTTTTTATAAATAAGCCCGACTGGTCCGTTATTGTTTCAGCACCAGTTTTCTAACGCTACCGTCACTCATTTTAACAAGGTTAATACTGGGCCGCATCGGCGTTGGACAGAGGCGCGCTATTGACAAGATAGACCAACTGGTAGAAAAGAACACTTCACAAAAGGTGTTCCTCAAAGGATGGCGGAACCGGATCAACAGCTTTAAGTTCGAACCGACAATTACAATAGTAAAGCCCTGACTTGTGCAGCCAGGGCTAAGGACTAAACATTATCTTACAGATTACTCAAAAAATAAGTGAAATCAGATTCTGTTAAAGTATACTTGTAAGTATCATTAACAAGCGGACTATAGTATCTGCATTGAATTAACTTACAATCATTACTCAATTCACACTTTGCCTTAAGTGTATCGTCAAACACCACATATACCTCGTCAAGCAAACTAAATGGTTGTGGAAAATTGTCGTCATCAGATATACGCTTAATGATAACGGAATCGTTCGTCTTTATCGTATAAAATGTAGTATCAGGACCGTAACTAGAAGCATAAGAGATATCCAATATAGAAACCTCGTGTCCAGACTTATTTTCTATGATGTATTTCACTTCATTGTCATAAATCTCTTCTTTCTCGGAGCAAGAAGACATTATGGCAAAAATCAAAGTCAATAGAAAAAAATACTTTTTCATAATCCAGCTTTTTTATATTGATTTATAAAATTATTAATCTGCTTTTCCGACACATGTCCAGGTTTTGCTTTTTTCATAAAATCTTTCACATCATCAATATCCTCCAATGACGTCAACGATTTATCAATGGAGAGTAAATTATACCCATAGATATCCTCATTAATTAATTCACCCTTTTTACTTTGATTGCAAGAGTCCAACATATCAATAAACAACGGTGTATAATTCTTACTATTATTAGGCCAATTCTGCTTACCATACAATTCATCTATTGCTTCTAGCTGTGTTTTATCAACGTAATTTTTATACAAATCGATTGTTAATTGCCACTGAACCAGAGATGCATAAGACTCTCTAATGTATTTTCTCACATGATTTTCATATTTAATTGTATTAATTCTACACATATGAGAAGCATGTGCTAATTCATGCAATGTAGTTGATAAAACCTCAGACACACTTCGCACACCATGCGACTTTGATCCCTTGCCATAAATATTAATAGAATGAACCAATCCATTTAAATTTCTAACTAAAAAACAAAAAGTTTCTCCATTTGCATCACCATATCCTTCTCTATATGCTATTTTTAGAGATCTAGAAGGCCTTGTTAACCCCAAACAATTCCCATAATAATACTTATATAATGCTCTGTGAATAGCAGAATAATGTAATGACTTCGGTGTCCAAGTTCCGATATATAAATCCCATGACGACTTTTTATGCGGTCCGTTATAATAAGCCTGGACATGGTTGTCGCGTATATCCCATTTGTCTCGTTCCCATTCAATACTGTACTCAACCTTTGTCCTTTTCTTTGAAAAAGACACATGTCCATAAGCATCGGTATAATGGTATGCGTGTAAAAAGGCAAAATACCTGATTCGAACCTTTACACCCTGCAATGGTATGAAACCACCTACTATATCATCGTAGGCTCTGATTGTTGCTTGGGGAGTCCACTTCGATTTCAATGAATTTGTCTCCCCTGTAGTTTGAGAAATCGACTCATTAACAAGTTGTTTCCACGTTATTTTGTGCGACATAGAGGTTCCAGATTTCAGTTGTATCCCGTCCACCGCAACATTTTCTTCACTGTCAAGGTCTTCATTTTGGATATACAAATCCTCAAGTTTTTCATAATGGACATTAATTGAACTCAAATCATAATCTACTGGAACCACAGTATATTGCCATGTTATTTTGTCCTCAGGGACAGAAGGGTCGTGATAGGTTTCTCCTTCTGACACCTCATAATCTAAAGGATAAGACGTGACAAATAAAGACGTATCTTTAATGACTCGCTCATAAGCAGCGGAATCTTCCGGTAAGAATCGGACATAATAGTGGGTTGGTTTAAGGACAATAGTGCTCTTTAGGCCACTACGGGCGGAAAGGGAATCCACTGCACGCTGCATATTTCTAAGAAGCAACGGGCTTTCTTCCTTTTCTCCTAACGAGATAACTCCACAAGAAGATTTCTTAACTGGAGAAGGTTTTTCTTCCATGCCAAACTCATCATCACTACATGAGTTCAGAAACAGAAGTAAAGAACATAGATAAAAGATTTTTTTACACATATTTTGTATAGTATTAAGTGTTACACAAAGATACATTCATTTCCTATTAAATGTATCAATTAACACATAATTTATTTCACGCATTACGAATATATGGACATTTTACCTCCCGTTACCAAAGCCCCCCACAATGTAAGAGTTTGGAGAGGTCATTCCATGCTTTTATTAACCGTTTCTACCACTATGTCGTAATCAGTATCGGTTATGGTGTATCCCCAACTTATATAAGAAGGTGTCTCGCATTGGTATCCGTAATTTACTACATCATAAAACATATCATAATCGTTCTTTACACAATTATATTTAATCGTATCATCAAACACTAAATATACATCTCCTGATCCAAAAGGAGGAACCATTTGTTCCTCCGGAGGAGTCATAATCGACACCGAGTCGTCTACAGCTATATGGTATTCGTTTTTAACGGTTCCCAATGTCGGGCGAAGTTCTATTATATCTACAGTATGGCTACTCTTATTGTAAATTGTGAAAAGCGTTGATTTGTCTCGGACTTCCAAAATATCCACTTGATCGTTACACGAAAAAAGGGCGAATGTGAATAAGAAAATAAGAATTTTTTTCATAATTCATCAAATAGATTTTCAACAAAAAGAAAGGAAGGGAGTTGCCGCACCTGCAAGCTTCCCCCTCCCCTGTATCTACTGGTTAACGGAAACCAATATGCTGTGTTTCCTTCACCTTCTCGGTCTTATCTTCAATAATATCGCGGATAGACTCATACTGCTTCAAGATTTCGGCGGTAACCGAAGGCTTCTTGCGGGAAAGTGTTTCCTCGAGCAACGCCTGGGTAATGTCGGAATCGGTTTCCGACGCTTTCAAAGCCGCATCGTTCACCACAAAAGCAATATCGTTAATCACAAACTGTTCCGACAATTCAGCCAGACGCGCATAGTCGATATCATCGGCCAACGGACGCTCGGCCAGTTGCAATTCGAACATCGACTTACGCGACTCCACATCGGGCATCGGAATGTAAACCTTCTGTTCCAACCTTCCGGTAGCCACCACAGCGGCGTCAATAAGGTCAGGACGGCTGGTGACAGCCACTACGAAGATGCCGTCGTCGATACAGCCTTCCACCAAGTCGAGGAACTCGTTACCCGCCTCAATCACATATTCCATCTGGTTCTCCTTGCCCGGCATAAGCAGTTCCAGTTCGTCGAGGCAGATGACCAGCGGCGCCTCCTTCTTCGCCTGCTCCGCAATCTGTGTCAGCACCCCGTGCGACCCCTGCATATAGATGCGCAGCAAGTCACTGGCTTTGAGGTACATGTAGCGGAAACCGGCTTCTTCGGCCAGACGCTGTGCCCAAATGGTCTTACCACAGCCCGGAGGGCCGTAGAGTAACAAACCGTTAGGCAGCGCCAGTTTGTATTTTTTAGCCTTTTCAGGGTCTTTCAGCAGGTTGATGACCTTCTTGGTCAGTTGGTCTTTCACCTCCTCCATACCCGAAATATCGTCAAAGCCGTTGCCCACCTCCTCGTCATCAATAAGGTTAGAGGCAGCAATACCCTGTTCCAGTATCTGCTCGTCGTGTTCCTCCATCTGCAAGTCGGCCGAGCCAGATAGTGCCTGAATGAAGTCTTCCGCCGTCTGGAAACGCTGCTCAGGGTCGCTGGCCAAAGCCTTGCGAAGCAGGGTGGCAAACTCCTCGTCGAGGCCTTCCACAGAAATTGGCGGCATTTTCAGCGGTTGCTCGCGCGCCTGCTGTAGGGCGGTAATACCGAACGAAGTAGCAAAGAGCGAGATGTCGAAATAGTACGGCAACTGGTTGAATACCATATGGTATAACAACACACCCACCGAATAGAGGTCGCTCTGTACGCTGAACACACCGTTCAAGCGCTCAGGTGCCATATAGAAGACGTTCTGCTCGTCCATACACTGGCGGGCAACACCCTGCGAGAGGAAGCGCGAGTTTCCGAAGTCAATCAGCTTCACTTCTCCCTGCGCGCTCATCATCACATTGTGCACAGTCACCTCGTTATGTATAACCGGAACAGGCTGCTCGTGAAGGTATTTCAGGGCAGACAAAACGTTAAACGCAACAAGTTTGGCCCCCTCGATAGGGATTGGCCCATTTTGGCGCAGATAATCGCCAACAGTAGCCGCATTTTCGAAACGGTTCACCAAGTAAACGTATTTCTGACCCTTGCTGATAATTGAGCCATCGGACACATAGCTGCACAGGTTTGGGTGGTCGAGGCCGCGGCAGACCTCAATTTCTATATTATTGCCATTATCGTCGAGTTGGTAAGGCTGTAGTTTCGACAATGCCATCAGTTTCAAGAAGCACGGATTCCCGTTTTCGTCCTTCACCTGGTACGATTCGGCATAAGTTCCCTTCTTGAGCAAATCAACAACCTCGAACTGGTCAATCTTTTGTCCTTTCGTAAAGTTCGTCATCTTTGGTAGAATATAAGAGCGCCAACAAGAATCCATCTTGTCGGGGCCATAGTTTTTGAATGTCTGCAAAAATACATAAAAGCACGGTAAAAGAAAGAGATAATTTCGAGAAATCGCACTGCATTGCGCCTTTCTGCCGGCACACTTTTTCCGCATTTTACACTTCGTGCCGCATAAAAAAAGTACGTTTTTTGTGCAAACAGCACAAATTCATCGGGTTTGCTGCAGGCTGTTCCTACGAAAATGAGTCACTGTCTGACGGCAAAACAATTGCAAGTTCGCTCAATTTGCTGTACCTTTACGATGGAGACAAACCCAAACCAACAGAAAACTAAAAAACAACAAAATATGTATAGTCAGGAAAAAGGGTACTATATTGCCCACAGCGACAACGGCCCTATCAATATTGTTGGCAAGATGGCTAACCGCCACGGACTAATTGCCGGCGCCACCGGTACTGGTAAGACCGTCACTCTACAGGTTATGGCCGAAACCTTCTGCCAGGCAGGCGTTCCCTGCTTTATGGCCGATATGAAGGGAGACCTTTCCGGCATTAGCCAGGCTGGCAAGCTAAGCGGCTTTATCGAGAAACGCAAAGATGCCTTTGGCATTCCAAATCCTGAATTCCAACCCTGTCCGGTCCGCTTTTTCGACGTTTACGGCGAGCAGGGACACCCCAT
>DGTD01000126.1 GCA_002396385.1 Bacteroidales bacterium UBA4345 | reverse complement strand
AACTTTTACCGGACAGCAATAATTTCCATTCAGTATATCGTAAATGGTTTGTTTAGCCAAATCGACCTCATCTCCATATGCCATACTAATTGTCCAATCAATACGCCTCACACCAGCCTTGGAAAAATTAACCAAAACGTTGGTCGACAGACTTCCATTTGGCATGATAACAGTTTTACCGTCAGATGTGCTAATGATGGTATTAAATATCTGTATTTCCTTAACAACACCTTCGTTACTTTGTGCCGAAATATAATCACCTACTTTAAACGGACGGAACAATAGTATCATTACTCCTCCGGCAAAGTTTTGCAAGGTCCCGCTTAAGGCCATACCTATAGCCACACCAGCCGAAGCGAACAAAGCCACGAATGAACTGGTTTCCAATCCAAGTATGTCGATAATAATGATTATGAGTGTAAAATACAACAACACATTGACCAAACTACGGCAAAAGGTTGACAAAGACTGTTCGACACCCTTCTTTTCCAATAATAAGAAAACTATGTTCCTGATTTTTCCAATAAGGAACTTCCCCACATAGAAAACAAAAAGTGCGACAAGTAATTTTCGCATTAACGATATACATCCTTCTACAATCACTTGTTGAAGTTCGCCCGAGATGAGTGATTGAGTTAACTCGTTTACTTTGGGCACAGACAAAGAACTGTCGGCCACTACATCCAAAATAATAGAAAGTAATAAATTCATTTTAGTGTTTTAAAATAACAAAAAAAGCGCAGCTTACAGCCACGCTTTTTAAAGATTACGTTATGCTCCAAAATTATCAAATCTGATATCTTCATCGGCAACTCCAAATTCGTGAAGAGCGTCAACCACAGTCTTGGCCATCATTGGAGGTCCACAGAGATAGTATTCGCAATCTTCCGGAGCTTCGTGTTTCTCTAAGAAATTCTTTTTGAGAACAGGAGCAACGA
Source organism: Bacteroidales bacterium UBA4345 (assembly GCA_002396385.1). Classification (GTDB taxonomy): domain Bacteria; phylum Bacteroidota; class Bacteroidia; order Bacteroidales; family Paludibacteraceae; genus Physcocola. The sequence continues at coordinate 26,179 of DGTD01000126.1, read as the reverse complement.
AACCGGCAGTATACTTAACACCCGCGGCATCTGCAGCTGGGTCTTCTCTATCGAGTGCGAGATGAAATTCGAAATTCGGGAATTCGCGCTCCAATGCATGGAAATCTTCCAAAAAGAACACTTCGTTCAATGCACGTGCTCCATAGAAATACTTCAATTTACGGTCGGTAGTTTTTAGGGTCTTGAGCATGTGCATAATTTGCGCACGCAAAGGAGCCATACCAGCACCACCACCAATCCAAACCATTTCCTTCTTTGAATCGAATACAGGATGGAAATCACCATAAGGGCCACTCATAGTCACCTTATCGCCAGGTTTCAAACTGAAAATGTAAGAAGAAGAAATACCAGGCATTACATCCATAAAGCCAACCTCTGGCTTTGGCTTGAAAGGCGGAGTTGCAATACGGACATTCAAGATGATAACGTCACCTTCGTCAGGATAGTTGGCCATTGAATATGCACGTATAGTTGGTTCCTCATTCTTGCATTTCAAACCAAAGAGTCCGAATTTTTTCCATGATTCTAAATACTCTTCACCAATGTCGTTCTTGTCAATGTCCTTATCATAATCCATTTCGTATGCAGGAATTTTAATTTGAGCGTACGATCCTGGAATGAAGTCCATATGCGCACCAGGAGGCAACTGAACCTTGAATTCCTTTATAAAGGTGGCAACATTCTTGTTGCTGATAACGGTGCATTCCCATTCTTGAACACCCAAAACCGATTCAGAAACCTTAATGCTCATGTCGCTCTTTACCTTTACCTGGCAACCTAAGCGCCAATTGTCCTTTATTTCTCTTCTCGAGAAAAATCCTTTCTCAGAATCAAGAATTTCGCCTCCTCCTTCAAGTACCTGGCATTTACACTGACCACAAGCTCCCTTACCACCGCAAGCAGATGGCAAATGGATACCTTGGTCGGCTAAAGTGGTAAGAAGACTACCCCCTTGTTCAACCTCGAACTTATCCTTACCGTTTACTGTAATTGTTACATTACCGCTTGGCACCAAATAATTTTTTGCGACCAAAAGTATAACAACTAAAAGTAGGATAACCGCAAGGAAAACTATAATACTAGATGCTATAAAACCCATCTTATATTTCCTCCTTTAATTAGATATTTAAACTTGTGAAGCATTGGAAAGCCAATGCCATCAAACCAACAGTGATAAAGGTAATGCCAAGCCCCTGCAATGGCTTTGGAACCTGAGAGTATTCTAGTTTTTCACGAATTGCGGCAAGAGCTACAATTGCGGCCAGCCATCCTATACCAGAACCCATAGCGAAAGCAAAGGCATCGGCAATAGAACCAATCGCCTTTGTTTCAACTGCAGGGTCCATATTAACACGTTGCTGCATAAACAGAGAGGCTCCCATTATTGCACAGTTTACGGCGATAAGAGGCAGGAAAATACCCAGTGCGGCATATAGAGAAGGAGAGAAACGTTCTACTATCATTTCCACCAATTGGACAATGCCGGCAATAACCGCTATAAATAGTATGAAGCTCAAATAAGTCAAGTCTTCACCAAATAAACCATTTGCACCCAATACTTTAGTTTGAAGCAAATAGTCAACAGGAACAGTAACACACAAAACGAAGATTACTGCAACACCCAGACCTAATGAAGTTTTTACATTCTTTGATACTGCCAAATAAGAACACATACCAAGGAAGAATGCGAAAACCATGTTATCCGTAAACATTGAACGGAATAACAAGCTAACAAAATGTTCCATTTCTTAATCTTAAATTAGTGTTTGTTACTTACTTTCCTTGTTTAATGAACGCTGAGCCCAGATTACGCATCCGATAAGGATGAGCGCCATAGACGGCATTACCATCATACCACAATCTTTGTAGCCCGCCTCATAAACACATTGAGGAATTACTTTATAGCCAAGAAGTGTACCAGCACCAAACAGTTCGCGAATTGCACCAACAACAATAAGTACAAGCGCATAACCAATACCGTTGCCAACTCCATCAAGGAAACTTGGCCAAGGAGAGTGGCTCATGGCAAATGCTTCAAGACGTCCCATCAAAATACAGTTTGTAATAATCAGTCCCACATAGACGGATAGCTGAACACTCACATGGTAAAGGTATGCTTTAAGCACCATACTTACGATTGTAACTAGAGCTGCTACTACAACCAACTGTACAATAATACGAATTCGAGAAGGAATTGTATTTCTAATTAATGATATAACCAAACTGCTGAAAGCTGTGATTATTGTAACAGAAAGTCCCATTACCAATGCAGGCTCTAACTGTGCCGTTACAGCTAAAGCCGAACATATACCTAAAACCTGAACCGCAATTGGGTTGTTTAGGTTGAGAGGATTGATGAAGGCTTCCTTGTTTTCTTTTGAAAAAAGACCGCTCATATTGTAAATCTTTTATTTGTTACTTATTTATTCAAGAAAGCAGAATACATCTGAAGACCATCTGCAATCATAGCGCTTACGCCGTCACAAGTCTTAGTTGCACCCGAAATACCGTCACATTGTACGTCAGGATCTTTCACCGTCCCGTATTTTACAACCGACAAGTACTTGCCATCTTTACAAAGATTCTTACCAGCGAACTGTTTTTGGAAATTCTCATATTCACTTATGATAGCGCCCAAACCAGCAGTTTCGCCTTCATGATTGAAGTAAGCGCCGTAAACGTTCTTCTTATCTGCGTTAACGGACACGTAGCCCCAAATTGGTCCCCAAAGACCTTTACCCTTCATAGGAATGACGTACTTGGTTTCACCATTGACTTTACATATATAAAGAGGCATTTCGTTTTCAGAAATCTTGTCTACTCTGAAACCATCATTAACTTGTTCTTTGCCCTCTTTTAATACGTTTGCTTTAATGTCTATAATTTGGTCGGCTTCCACAACTTCAGCGAATTTCGCTACAATGGCGTCGTTATCGTCTATATCGCGGATATTTAAAGACTTCAAAATTTGACTTTTCTTATCGATTTCAACATTAGCATCGCTCAAAGGTTTCAAAGCCTGATAAACACCAGCCAAAAGGAATGCAACAATAAGAACCAAACCTGAAGCATATGCTATAATGTAGCCGTTGCTGTTAGTATTTAATTTTCCCATGTCCTTATTTTTATTTTGTTGTACGATTCTTCCTCTTCTTGATATTGCTGTCTACTACGAAATAGTCAATTAACGGAGCAAACATATTCATCGCCAAAATTGCAAGCATCATGCCTTCCGGATACCCCCCCATAACACGAACACAAATAGCAATTACACCGATCAGGAAACCATATATCCATTTACCAGTTTCAGTTCGTGCTGATGTAACTGGATCTGTTGCCATGAATACGGCACCAAAACAGAATCCACCGACACACAAGTGTGCGTACCAAGGCATCTGAGACGCAGCAGTTGAACCCACGCAGTTAAACAAACATGCGGTAATAGCTCCACCGATGAATACAGATACCATTGTCTTCCAACTAGCCACTCCAGTAAAGAGCAAAATCACAGCACCAATTGCAATAGCAATTACACTTGTTTCACCAATACAACCAGGAATCAAACCTGTAATAGAATTGTTCAAGTCAAACGCAGCAGGAGTTGCAAGCGGAGTTGCAGCAGTCAAGCCATCGGCTTCAGCCACCCAAATGCTGTCACCTGTCATTGCTTGTGGGTACGAGAAGAATAAAAATGCCCTGGTAATAAGCGCAACGTTGAAGATGTTGTAACCAGTACCACCGAACACTTCCTTAGCAAAGATTACAGAAAAGGCGGTTGCCAAGGCCAACATCCACAGAGGTGTTGTTACAGGAATAATCATAGGAATAATCATACCTGAGACTAAGAAACCTTCCTGTATTTCCTCTTTTTTCCACTGTGCTACGGTAAATTCAATACCCAAACCAACCGCATAAGATACAACGATCTTAGGAAGTACAGCTAAAAATCCGAAGAAGAACATCTCAAAAAAAGATGCTTCTTGATTTATCAATGTAAAATGTTGGTAACCTACATTGTACATACCAAACAACATGGCTGGCATCAATGCGATAATCACGAAAGTCATCAGACGTTTCGAGTCCATGCAGTCATGAATATGAGTACCTTGTGCTGATGCAGTAGGAGAAACAAACAAAAATGTTTCAAATCCATCGAAAACGGACCTGAACATATGTAATTTTCCCCCATCTTCAAACGAAGGTCTCATTTTGTCAAATAAATTCCTTAACGCTTTCAATGTATTATATTTTTAAGATTATACAATAAAAACCGATTAAGCCTCTTCTTTTCTCAAATAGTTGAGGCCTTCGCGGACAATCTTCTGCAATTTCAACTTTGAAGTATCAACAAATTCACACAAAGCGAAATCTTCAGGAGCCACTTCATACACACCAAGATCAATCATCTTATCGATATTCTGAGCAATAATAGCCTTGATGAGGTATTCTGGATAAATATCCATAGGGAACACTTTGTCGTATTCGTTAGAAACGATAATTGCGCGTTCTCCTCCATAAACATTTGTGTCAATATCGTATTCCTTCTTGCCAAACAGCCAGCTAAAATAAGTTTTATTAGTGCTGAACTTTTTCAAGCGAGGCATAATCCAACCGAACATTTCTGGCTCGGTTGTTTCTGGAATTACAGAAATAACATTGTCGAATGCGCCCAAATAGCCTTCAGGAGTAGTTTGCGTTCCGGTTAATGGATTACCACTAATAAAACGGACTACACCATTTGAGATTTTACCATTGGTTAAGGCAGAAATCTTAGCGCCGTAAATGGTCTTATAATAACACGGAGCAATCACCTCACTACCAGCTAAGGCTATTATTCTTGAATAGTCAATAACCCCCTCATTAAATGCCTTACCAATAGCCGCCAAAATAACAGGGCTGATCGTCCAAACGACATCACCTTTATTGATAGGTGCCGTGTGGTTAATCTGCACACCTACGTTACCAGCAGGATGCGGACCATCGAAAACGGTCTTAACTACATCGTTCAGGTTGTTAAAAGGAGCAGCATCAGCTGCATTAACGCCAACATAGATAGGCGCACCCGTCATTTTCTTCAGAGCGTCTATACCTGTCTGCAAATTCTTTTCCTGACCAGCCAAAGTGAAACTGTAATCAGCCCCCAGAGGAGCTGAGTCGAAGGCTGAGATAAAAATCCTATTGGGTTTCTCGTTAGAGTTGGCAATCACATCGAACGGACGGCGGCGGATAAAGGCGCCAAAACCAGCATTGAAAATACATTCCGAAATCTGTTCTGGCGACAAATTGGAAAGAACTGCCTTTAAGAAAGGAGCTGATTCGAATTTCCCATCCGATTTAATTTCCACATTGAGCAACTTTCTGCGGTCACCTCTGTTTACAGCAACAACCTCTCCACTTACTGGTGAAACGACCTTTAAATTAAGGTCTTCTTTGTCGTGAAACAATTCTGAACCGATTAATACATGGTCCCCTGGCTTAACAGCCAGGCGCGGAATCACGCCTTCGAAATCGTCTGGTCTGATACCAAAATCTACAGGGAAGATGTCGCCTTCAATTCTTTTTTCGGCTTTCCCCTTCAAATTGATGTCTAGGCCTTTTTTGATTTTTATTACCTCAGCCATAAAATTTATTTATTGTTTAACTTTATTTTCTGCTTTTAAAGGCAGTATAATCCTTTTTACAAAATTAGCAACAAATTTATATATTTCTTAAGATTTTTTATAAGATTTGTCATTTATTAACCCCATTAGGCATTTTTTTGTCATAATGCGATAAAACAACACTCCTTTTCAATCAAATTTTATTCGAGTTGATATTCTGTCAGGTTCAGCATATCCATAGAAATTTAATTGGGAATGCTAAAAAAATAACTAAATTTGCTAAAATTTTGGCTGATTAATTATCATGACAAAACTAACAAAGAGATTCCTAATCGGTTTTTGGGCGCTATTTTTTTTAGGATTAGCAACAGTTTCTACCGTTGTATATCTTATATGTAATGGGAAAGTGGGAAATATGCATCCACTTGAAGACCTACAGAACCCCAAAAATAAGTATGCGTCTGAAATCTATTCATCAGACGGAGTTGTATTGGGCCGTTTTTTCGAAAGTAAGGAAAACAGGGTTTACGTCCCATATTCAGAACTTTCACAAAACTTGGTCAAAGCCTTAATTGCAACAGAAGATGTCCGATACAATGAACACTCGGGTATAGATTTCGAGTCGTTGGGACGTGTGATTGTTAAAACTGTAATTCTTCACCAGAAAAATGCTGGTGGAGGTAGTACAATAACCCAACAACTGGCAAAGTTACTATACACTGTGGAGCCTGCAACTAGTTTGTGGGAACGTGCGAAACAGAAAGCTCTAGGAGAATGGGTTATAGCTGTAAAACTTGAAAAACTCTATACTAAAGAGGAAATCATGTCGATGTACTTGAACAAATTCGATTTCCTTAACAATGCGGTTGGTATCAAATCGGCCGCCAGCATCTATTTTGGCAAGGAGCCCAAAGATTTATCTATTGAAGAAGCGGCTCTGCTCATCGGCATGCTTAAAAATCCTTCATTATATAATCCGATAAAGAAGAAGAATTACGAAATGTGTCTAACTCGACGGAATGTCGTTTTAAATCAAATGGTTAAAGCTGGTTATCTTTCCGACCAAGAATATGAGACCATCAAACAGAAACCAATTGTTTTAAAATATACAAGCGTAGACCACAAACAAGGTCTTGCTCCTTACTTCCGTGAGTTCCTCCGAAAAATTATGACGGCCAACGAACCTCAACGAAGCAAATACAGCGACCAAGCCAGCTTTAACGCTGACATGAAGGCTTGGAAAGAGGACCCTTTATATGGCTGGTGTAACAAAAATTTAAAGCCTGACGGAACTAAGTACAACTTATATACCGATGGTTTGAAAATACATACGACCATTGACTCCCGTATGCAGCAATACGCTGAAGATGCGATGAGATTGTATTTGGGCGGATATCTACAACCTTTGTTTGACAAAGAAAAGAAAGGCAGAAAACGCGCGCCCTTCTCAAGTCAAACTCGTGAAGGACAAATTGACACCATTATGACGCTCGCAATGAAAGGGACCGACCGCTATAGAACTATGAAGAAGAATGGAGCGTCACAAAAAGAAATTGAAAAGGCTTTCAACACAAAAAATGACATGGAAGTCTTTGCTTGGAAGAAAGATAAAATAGATGGCAGAGATACAGTCTATGCCATTGCGAAAGACACTTCATTGACTCCTTTGGACTCTATTCGCTACTTGAAATCAATATTACGTTCGGGTATGATGTCAATGGAGCCTGTAACCGGTCATGTAAAGGCTTATGTGGGTGGCCCTAATTTCGAACATTTTCAATATGACATGGCAACCCAGGGTCGTCGTCAGGTAGGATCCACCATTAAACCTTATCTCTATGCACTTGCTATGGAATCGGGAATGACACCTTGCGATGAAGCCCCGAACGTACAACCTCAAATCGTACTGCCCGATGGTAGTATTTGGGCACCAAAGAATGTCGCTTTCGGAGAGAAAGACAAGGCAACAATAGGAAGTATGATTACGTTAAAACGCGGGTTGGCCACTTCTAACAACTGGATTTCAGCCTACTTGATCAAGCAGCTACAACCATCAAACTTTGTGAGATTATTGAAAGCTTTCGGCATAAAATCAAATCTCGACGAGGTTTACACTTTGTGTTTAGGAGTGGCAGACATTTCAGTCGGAGAAATGGTTGCCGCATACACTGCATTTGCTAATAAAGGTCTTCAAACAGACCCAATATATGTCACATCTATCGAAGATAACAACGGTAATGTGATTTCTAAAAACTTTGTACCGAAAACACACGAGATTATAAAGGAAGAGACTTCCTACAAAATGATTGAAATGCTGCGTGGGGTTATAGACGCAGGAACAGGCCTCAGACTCAGAACCCGTCAATACTCTTATTGTATTGATTGGTCTGTTCAAGTTGCGGGAAAAACCGGTACCACACAAAACAATAGTGATGGTTGGTTTATGGGATTTGTTCCTAAACTTATAACCGGCGTTTGGGTTGGAGGTGAAAATAGAGATGTTCATTTCGACAACATAAGAAACGGACAAGGTTCTTCTACCGCACTCCCTATTTGGGGTATATATATGAAAAAAATATATAATGACGAAAAGTTAAACAAAACTTATAGTCCAAAAGATAAATTCTATATTCCAGACGGATTCAATTCTTGCAAGGGAAGCCACAACTTACCTGCGGAGAAGAAGTCTAATAACGACTCTGAGCAACAAAACGAGTCTGATGAGTTAGAATTACCTGAAGAAGTTTAGATTGTATATGGATATACTTGAACGTATAAAAAATAATCCAGGCGCTTTAGGCCAGTGGAGCAAGCAGGGACATGGCTACTTTATGTTTCCAAAACTTGAGGGTGAGATTGGTCCACATATGAAGTTCCGTGGGCACGAGGTGCTCAACTGGAGCCAAAACAACTATCTTGGTCTGGCAAACAATGAAGACATTAAGGCTTTTGACCGTGAAACAGTCAGTCAATACGGGCTTTCTTGTACGATGGGATCCAGACTGATGACTGGCCATACGTCTCTTCACGAACAATTAGAGGAAGACCTTGCTGCATTTGTAAAAAAAGAAGATACTTTTGTTCTTAATTCTTTTTTTCAAGGGGTTGTTTCAGTTATAGACTGTATGTGCGGACGAAATGACGTGTTCGTTTATGACCCCGATGTTCACACATGCATACACGACAGCATCAGACTGCATCCGGCTAACCGTAAATTCACCTATTTAAAAAATAACATAGACAACCTTGAGATTCAGTTAAAAAATGCTTGTGAGGCAGCAGAATCGCAGGACGGAGGTGTTTTATTGATAACAGAAGGTATCTTAGCGCTAACTGGAGAACTCGTACCACTTGACAAAATAGCTCTATTAAAGGAAAAGTATAAATTCACATGGATTGTCTGCGACCCTCATGGTTTAGGCATTATGGGTGAAACCGGCATTGGTGCAACAGAACTGTTGAATGTACAAGACAAGGTTGATGTCTTAATTGGAAATTTCGAGAAAACAATGGGGCTTATTGGTGGCTTTGTTGCCAGTTCCGAACCTGTCATTGACTATCTCAGATACAATATGCGTTCTCAGACTTTTTCGGAAGCGTTACCTCTGATATATGTAAAAAGCGCTATTTTCAGGCTTCATTATATCCAGAAGAACCCTCAATTAAAAAAGAATCTGTGGACTATTGCCACTTCACTACAGAAGGGGCTTCGGAAAGTTGGGTGTGATTTGGGTAACACTCAGTCGCCTATCACCCCTATCTTTTTTTCCGTCCACAACATGCAGGAAGGACTTCATTTATTGATGGACCTTCGTGAAAACTTCAACATATTCTGTGTACCTATTATTTATCCTTACGTCCAGGTTGGAAAACTGATGGTTCGCCTAATACCAACAGCCATACATACTTTAGATGACGTAACCTATACGGTTGATGCCATTTCAAAAGTGTTGGAAAACTTGAAACAGGGTAAATACATTGACGACACACCTATCAAAAAGGAAAACAAATGATAAACAACGAAGATAAAGGACATATGAGGCTGGCTATTCGGCTGGCTACCGAAAGCGTCCACAAAGGTGGAGGTCCTTTTGGGGCTGTCATAGTCAAAGAGGGAAAAATTGTTGCGGCATCGTCGAACCGTGTAACACTCGACAATGACCCTACCGCACACGCCGAAGTTTGCGCCATCCGCGAAGCCTGCAAAAAATTAAACACGTTCGACTTGAGCGGATGTGTTTTATACGCATCGTGTGAACCATGTCCGATGTGTCTTGCCTCTATGTATTGGGCACACATCAGCCGCTATTATTACGCTAACGACAAAGAAGACGCAAAAGCAATTGATTTCGACGATGCCTTTATTTATTCGGAATTTGCGCTATCGCCCGAAAAACGTTCCATGCCACGTGAGCAGATGCTTCACGATGAAGCAATTGTAACCTTTCAAGAATGGACAAAAAAAGACGATAAAATTGAGTATTGATGAGTGATATAACCGTAAAAGACAAAGTGTTTACCGAGTTCATCTCAAAAAAAGAGATGAATTTGATTGTTACGTCTTTGGCAAAGAAAGTAGAAACTGTATTCAAAGATAAAAATCCTATTTTTATTGTTATGCTGAATGGTGCTTTTGTCTTTGCTTCCGACTTTCTTCGCTCGCTTGAACGGCCATACGAGACTTTATTCGTGCGCTACTCTTCTTATTCTGGTATGCAGACTACAGGTAACGTGGTTACTTCAGAAATTCCTGAGGTGGTAAAGGGAAGACACATTGTTATTCTTGAAGATATCGTTGACAGTGGACTGACGATGGATGTTTTCAAGAAAAACCTTACTAAAATGCGCCCAGAGAGTATAACTCTTGTTGCACTTTTGTCGAAACCGTCAGCAAGAAAAGTCAATGTCTCTATTGATTTTATTGGAAAAGAAATAGGAGACAAGTTTGTAGTAGGTTATGGTTTAGATTATGATGGGGTTGGACGTAACCTGCCTGCAATTTATGTTTTAAAGGAATAAGTTATATCAATTTATAATAGACAATGAAAAACGTAGTTATTTTCGGCGCACCAGGTGCCGGTAAAGGAACACAAAGTGACAAAATCATCGCTAAGTATGGTTTCAAGCATTTCTCTACAGGTGATATTCTTCGCAAACAGATTGCAGAAGGCACTGAACTTGGCAAAACTGCTAAAAAATTTATGGATGAGGGGAAACTGGTTACCGACGATCTCATTATCAATATGATCGATAACGAGTTGGAAGCTGTAAAGGATGCTAGCGGCGTAATTTTTGATGGTTTCCCTCGTACCTACGCACAAGCCGAAGCGCTTAAAGTTCTCCTTAACAAACGCGGTACCGACGTGTCTGTAATGCTTAATATCCATGTTGACGATGAAGAGCTTATCGCCCGCTTAATTAACCGTGGTAAGACTTCTGGTCGTTCTGACGACAACTTGGAAACCATCCAGAAACGTCTTGTTACCTATAAGGAACAGACTACTCCTGTTATCGACTTCTACAAGAAGGAAGGGAGTTGCGTTGACATCAATGGTGTGGGTGAACTCGATACCATCTTCGCTGACATCTGCAAGGCAATCGATTCTTCAAAGTAAACCGTTAGTTTAACGATAAAAAAATCCCCACCATTTTATGGTGGGGATTTTTTGTCTATACTCTAGGCCTAAAGGACAAAATTTAGGATAAAAAGCCTTCAGTCTGACTTCAAATATCATTGATTCTTTCCTGCGTCATTATTCATAGTCGCCACTATTAAGATACCGCAAAAAAGGACCCCGAAAGTGTGAAACTTTCGGGGTCCTAATGAATTCAAATTAGGACTTAAATTATTTCTTCACAACAAGTTTCTTATTAATGACAGCATTGTCCGTTACAATACGTACAATGTAGTTACCATTTGCCAAATCAGAAATTGAAAGGCTGCTTTCACTACTCTTTTTCAATACGACACCCGAGAGAGATATAATTTCAACACTGTTTGGTGTCACACCATTAATTTCGATTTGAGTTGACGCAGGATTAGGAGTTATGGTAATAGGCTCGCAAGCTATAGTTTCAACACCATCACTATTGCCGAATTGAATCCAATCGATATCAATCCACGAACCAGTATTCTTGATGGTCAAAGTTTGAACACCCTTCACCAATTTCATTTTCTTTGCTTCTACAACATCGAAAACGCCCCAGTCACCAATCTTACCAACAGAGACCTCTTGTTCTACATTAGATTTATCGAAAGATACCAAAAGTGAGCCAGAAGAATTTCCTTCTCCTAGACGCAAAGTCACTTCATATTCGCCATCATCTTTAACATCTACTGTATAAGAAAGCCATTCATTTTCTTGGAAAGAACCAACAGCAACACCATCGTCAATTTTCTTCAAATCAACATCATCTTTGCGGTAGTAGTTGGTGTAATCGTCACATGTGTTACCAGCCGATTGGTCAAAATAAGCCAAACCAGACGCACCTTCATCGTAGTTCTCTGCTTCAATCTTTCCTGGGATAACGGCAGCAGTTCCACCATAAGGTTTGTTAGGCTCAACTACTTTTATTGTGGCAGAACCCTTCACCTCTTCATTGTTGTTAGTAGCGACCACTACAGAAATAGAGTATTCTCCCGCCTTTTCAGGAGTCCAAGTGAAATTCTCTCCTTCACCAATCTTAGTGTTACCGTCAAAGAAAGTCACAGTCTTAATGCCATCTTTTTCACTGTTGAGTTTCACAGAGAAATCAACACTGTTACCGAGCACTACAGTCGACTTGCTTGCCTCAACTGTTATAGAAGGTCCTGCTGCATTTTTACCACAGAATTTTGCTGTAACATTCTTGGCCTTATCCGAAGACATGTAATTACGCAACCATTTCATACCGCTACGGTCTGCCCCTGTGCTTGTTACCAAACCCGTGTTACTTCTCCAAGTTTTACCATTTACGAATCCCCAAATGGTAACACCGGCAACGAAATCAGCCTCCCACATTGCAGGGAATGTGTTTTTCATGATGGTTTCATAAGTGTTTTCATCGCCTTGTGAGATATCGTATTCGGTAATGTAACACTGTAATTCCCTACCACCATTTTTTGTTATGTTGTTGTGTATTTCATTCAACGTATTGCCAAAGTTCGTAATTTGGAAACTCTTATAATAGTCATCCAAATCGTGACTCTGGTGACCGTAAGCATCAATAGGAGCGCCTTGTTTAACCAATGATGACACAAGATCTACAAACTCATTTTTTTGCCATGTGAATGTATTATAATCGTTGTAAATCAACACAGCGTTAGGGAATCTCTTACGGGCCATTCTGAACGCTTCAGCAATCCACTTGTAGTCATATGGGTTATCACTGTTACCCAAAGCCTGGCTCAACAATTTTTTAAAGTTAAGTGATGACTGGCCATTCTCAGTGTTTTCGGCATGCCCTTTCAAAGCTTCGTTTACGACATCAATCACCGCCAAGTCAGGATATTTTTTAGCAACAGCATCAAACCAAATTTCAACCTGTTCTCTTAATTCAGAAGGAGAACAGCTAGCTAATGTAGTTGGCCATTGGCTAGTCCAAAGAAGGGCATGGAATTTAAATAACACACCATTCTGTTTACACCACTTGTAATGATTATCGGCAGAAGTCCAATTCCATTTGGAAAGAGCCTCATCAACATTTTTAACCTTACTCCTAACAATGGTACCCCACTTTGACTCGTTTTCACAAGTAAGTTGATCCCATAGGTCCTCATACCTCAAATTTGCAACATTTGGCTGAATCTGATTGCTTGTAGTAATGTTACCTAGAAACTTGCAAGTGTTCTTGTTTAACTGAGCATTGGCAGCTGAAACACCCATCAGTGCACCAACTGCAAACATAAGTAAACTTTTATTCATGGTAATAATAAAAAATTAGTAATTCAAACACACACAATTAATTATAAACGACATAAAAACAGAATTTTCTGATTATTTTCAAATGGTATTGAAAATTCTATTCATATCATATTATAAAATATCCCTACTAAAAATGATTTACCGCAATTCCTGAAAATAGAAATCTGTGAGTAAAGCATGGTCTATAAGACAAAGCAAGCAGCTCTGTTCCGTTAAGCTGTATCACAAAGTAAAGCAGAAACCATATAGTTAGAATGAAATAGAATCTATGGATAATTATCCAACAATCTACATCCCAATTCCTACCGCAAATTAAACCTTAATTTCTCAAAAAATCAAATGTTTAGCATAAAATTTAATCAACAATAGCAAAATGAATGAAAGTCCTTTAATTTTGCTATTCTATATGCTATATTTGTAATAGTCGGTTCTACGTTCTCTATTTATGCCAGCTAAAAGATTTATTTACACAATAATAGTATTCTTGACTAAATGTTCGTTCCTCGTTGCTAATACGAGCAAGGAATTCAACACGACACACACTACTATTAACAAAGTTGACACGACTATCCGCAATAAACAATTGAAAAAATCACTTTTTTTGATCACAGAAAAATCCGTCGGTTTGTTTTCTGTAAACGATACTATTGGACGAAGTGCGGATTTTTACGGATGGCCGCAAATAGAAGATTCCGAATGGTATGATGGCTGTATAAAACCCACAAAAAATATAGGTGGACTTGTTTTATATTACAAGTTCGCTTTTAGTGAGGACGCCCCACAAATAGACAGAGAGTCCATCAGCAAAGACTCACTGAAATACACTTTTTCAAAATCAGACAATTGTACCGGATTTTATTACAGAGATAGTATTAGCAGAATTGAAGTTTATTCAGAAAAATTTAAAACTAAAGAAGGCATTGGAATTGGGTCTACCGTTTCCGATTTACAGCAGGAATTCACCGGACTGGAAGGTATTTACGGCGTTGATCCTGACGGGAAGTGCATCAATTACATTAAAGTAAAAGAATACCCTAGAATCCTTTTCAGGTTTGCATGCGAAGCTGTAAGTGTAGATGTAGACAAAGAATCTTCGCTGGATTTCGAGAAAAAGAATTCATCATTATTTAAGCCTGATGCCAGCATCATTACCATTGAAATGTACTAGACAAGAATCAAACTTTTCAAGGTAAAGAAAACAAAAGAGGGCGCTCTATTGCGCCCTCTTTATCATACATTGTATTTTACCATTATTTCAAATCTTCAACAGCAGCCTTAATTCTCTTGAAAGCCTCTTTAATCTGATCCTCAGAAGTAGCATACGACATACGAATGCATTTAGGATCACCGAAAGCTGCACCAGACACACAAGCAACGTGGGCTACATTTAACAGATACATCGCCAAATCGTCTGCATTATTCACAACGTCGCCTTTTGAGGACTTTTTGCCAAACAACGATTCAACTACAGGGAAGATATAGAAGGCACCATCAGGAACCCTTGTTTCAAAGCCTGGAACCCCTTTAGCCAACTCGATAATCAAATCGCGTCGTTTCTGAAACTGCACACGCATCGCTTCAACACTGTCCTGCGGACCAAGATATGCGGCTTCTGCTGCTTTTTGGGCAATTGAGCTAGGGTTAGAAGTATACTGACCTTGCAGTTTGTTTACAGC
Organism: Bacteroidales bacterium UBA4345; assembly: GCA_002396385.1. Lineage (GTDB taxonomy): Bacteria > Bacteroidota > Bacteroidia > Bacteroidales > Paludibacteraceae > Physcocola. Next base: position 10,999 of record DGTD01000126.1, on the reverse strand, counting down.
TTTAGCTATCCAAAGCGGAGCTGCCAACCATCCCAAACGCCATCCGGTCATTGCATAGCACTTCGACACACCATTAATGATAACAGTCTGGTCCTTGATGAACTTTGCAATACTTGTATTCTTGCCACTATAAACAATATGCTCGTAAATTTCGTCAGCAATTACAATAACACGCGGATGCTTAGCCAAAACATCGGCCAAACCTTTGATTTCAGCCTCTGAATAAACGGCACCAGTAGGATTTGAAGGAGAACAAAGGATAATAGCACGGGTCTTATCGGTGATTGCAGCTTCCAACTGGGCAGGAGTGATTTTAAAATCCTGACTGGCTGGTGCAGGAACAAATACATTAGTACCCTCTGCCAACTTCACCATTTCGGAATAACTAACCCAATATGGAGTAGGAATAATAACCTCGTCGCCTTTGCTTATCAGAGCCAAAATAGCGTTACAAACAGCCTGTTTTGCACCATTAGCACAAATAATCTGTTCCGGCTTGTAGTCGAGACCGTTTTCCTCTTTAAGTTTCTTGCAGATTGCGTTTCGCAAACTCATGTAGCCGGAAACCGGTGTATAGAACGAAAAATTATCATCAATAGCCTTTTTAGCTGCTTCTTTAATGTTATCTGGTGTGTTAAAATCGGGCTCGCCCAAACTTAAACTAATAACATCTACACCCTGTGCTTTAAGTTCGCTGCTCTTTTGAGACATTGCCAATGTTGCAGACGGTGATAAAACAGCCAAACGCGTTGAAACTTGTTCCATTCTTTTAAATTTGTTTTTTAATTCTTCTGTACTTCAACTCCGCAAAACGTGTGTTTTGCATTGTTTACATATTTTTTTGCAAAATTAGCAACAAATTATATATCGGCAAAAAAATACACGCTTTTTCTGTCATTATGTTACCTCTTCGCTACAATTTACATGAATTAATGAACAAAGTATCTTAAAAACTCTGTTTTTTTAATCAAATTTTTCCAATTCGAAGAATTTTGTAACACATGCCGGTATTTCATTTCTCCGGTGGGTTACATAAATCATTGTACGTCCAGGTTGTGCACAATAGGTCTCTATCACCTTTCTCGCATTTGATTTGTTTTGAGCATCTAATCCATGCAGTGGCTCGTCGAGTATCAGCAGGTCCGGATTTTTCACCAGTGAGCGGGCAAGCAACACTAAACGCTGCTCACCGCTCGACACTTTCAGATACGGTTTATCTGCTATATTTTCAATACCCAACATCTTCATCCAGCACAAGGCGACCTTCTCCTGCTCCTCACTACACTTGCGGTACAACCCAATGGTATCGAAAAAGCCAGAATCGACAATACGGAGGCATGTCTGGTCTGCATGGAAATACAGATGCATTTCCGACGAGATATAGCCTATTTTCCGTTTGATGTCCCATATCGTCTCTCCCGTTCCCCTCCTTTTATCGAATAGGGTTATATTTTGGGCATAGGCGCGCGGATTATCTGCGGCTAACAAACTCAAAAGGGTTGACTTGCCCGAACCATTCGGGCCAGACAATGCCCATTTTTCTCCTTTCAGAATCTTCCAGTTCAAGTCTTTGAACAGAGTGCGTTGTGGATAGGAAATATTGATGTTTTTCATATCCATCACCACCTCATACTCGGTCTGTGGTACAGACGTTGCCGGCAATTCCACCACAGGGAATGAGCGTTCCTCGAACAGCGATGCCTGAAACTGGGTGTCTTTGTCGAACGCCTTTCGGGTCATAGTCGGACCGAATGCCATCGCCTTGACGGGCATAATGTGGGTCACCACATCTGGTATTTCTTCTAATGCGGGAACAATGAATATCATCTGCTGGAACCTGGCCAATTCATTGAAAAAAGTGTTGAGTTGCATACAGGTCTGTTTGTCCAAACCTATAAACGGGTTGTCGAAAATAACGAGGTCCGGTTTCTTAATTAGTACACTTGCTATAAGGAAACGGCGCAGTTCGCCCGATGACAACATGATTATTCTTTTGGGAAATAGCGGAGACAGATTCAGTTTCTCTTTCCAATACTCCAAATCGTCTTTCGACGATGTTGCCCGGGTTAAGATTTCCTCAACAGTAGGATTTTCTTCATTCTCTGTCGAATTGAACCGTTGTTGGTAATACATATTCTTGTAGTCGGCCATCGTATATGCCGACTCGAAACAAACTTTTATGATACTCTCAACAGGGAAGTGCTCCAACTTGTAGTCTTCCGGTTTCTCGTCAAAGAAATTATATTTAATCTTTTCACCTTTACAGGCAGTCCTACCTAAAAGGACCTCAGCAAGTAACGACTTGCCGGCACCGTTAGAACCGACAACAGCCCATTGTTCCCCTTTATTAATGGTCCAATTAATGTTTGAGGCAAATTGTACGCCATACATGGCAGGCACTACCCCATTCATTGTTATAAAAGGCGTTTCCATCTCTTTTACTTCCTTATATTATTTTTTGAAAAAGTGCGCCATCATCCGCTTGTCATCGCGTTCTTTTATCGACTCGCGCTTATCGTATTCCTTTTTACCTTTCGCTACTGCTATTTCCAATTTTGCCAGACCTTTCTCGTTGATGAACAATTTGGTTGGAACCACGGTAAAACCCGTGTCTTTGGTTGCAGCACGAAGTTTGCGAATTTCTTTTTTTGTCAGTAACAGTTTCCGATCACGCTTCGGAGAGTGGTTATTATAGCTGCCATAAAAGTCTTCAGATATATTTATATTTTTTGCCCATACGGCATCGTCAGTAAAATAACAGAAGGAGTCCACCAAACTGACTTTTCCCCTTCGTATTGATTTTATTTCAGTGCCAAACAGCACAATACCTGCCGTATAGGTATCTAGAAGAGCATAATCGAAAGTAGCTCTCTTATTCTTAATCAGAATATTTTTTTGGAGTTTCTCCATGTTAACTCATCATTAAATTAAATACTGAATTCATCATCTTTGTTAAAAGAAGAGGAATCATTCCTATAATAAATGTAAACCAGGTGTGTTTCGTAGGGTTGTCGACCACTGTGGGAACAATGGCAGCCAATCCCCGCCAAACAAGCATAAACGATAGGGCGATAGCCACGAAGTGGGTAAAGAATAAAATTTCCCAAATGTTTTCAAGAATTTGCGCCACCATTGAAACACAAAACGGGAAAACTATCAGTTGGTACGACTTGTGCAAATCTAAATCTTTGTCAAGATACAGTCTTTTTACTCTCTTATTGCCAAATACCGAACAGACAATTATTCCTGACAAAGTGTAACAAATAAGGCTGGACATTGCCGTCTCAAACACACACTTGAGCAGCTGTTTCAAAACGAAGTCTGAATCTGGTTCCCAAAAACAGACTAGACATATTGACAAAAGATGCACAACAACCAAAAGTGCTAAAAGCGGTATAAAATAACGCTTTCTGACCTCTATGTGGTTTTGCCGTTCTTTGACGAACACAGCCCACTCGGAATCTGCATTTGCAAATAAGCGGTAAAGACGGATAAAAATAGGGGCATAAATAGCCTTTAGTTTTTCCGAATAATAGATGATATTTTTTTCAGCGTTACTCATTATGCTGCAAAATTACAATTTTTCAGTACACATTGGGCATATATAATAACGACAAAAGAAGGCTTAAAAAAAATCAAGACATTTCTATGTTGTTGTTGTCGACATACAACCCGCTCATTTTCACATGTTCGATTAAAGATTTATAGACTGAGTCGTTCGACAAGACTTGCTCATTACCAATCAGTATCAACTGTTTCCGCGCTCTCGTCATAACGACATTCAGTTTTGGATCGATTATCCTACCACCTTTGTCAAAATCCTCAACAAAGTTATTTGACGTTAGAAATTCCAGCTGGTAGAGTTGCTGTACAGTAGCCGAAAAAATGATGACCTCTCTCTGGCTCCCCTGAAAACGCTCTACCGTGTCGATGGTAATAGTGTCGGTCCTAGACAAATCTTGGTACTCCTTGAATGCTTTTTCTAGTTCTTTCCTTATCAGGGCTATTTGGTTGCGGTAAGGGACAATGATACCAAGCGTGCTTCGCGGGTCAAATTCAGTTCCATAAAAATTTGCGATTCTTACCGCTATTTGTGCGGCCAGTTGTGCCTCATAGGTGTTCACTTTGTCAGATAACGACGTAGAAAAACAATATGGCGAGGAGAAGAAAAGCAGCCTATGTTCACGCAGTTTTTCCGCTAAAGCGTCTTCCGCAAGATTTGCGTCGTAATGCAAGTCTATTTCGGTCTGGTGTTCGCATGGCACCAGTTCCAACTGCTCGTATGCATAGAACATCTTGTTTGGAAACGCTGCAATTTCCGGATGCATTCTACCCTGCTTCCGCAGTATTCCCACGAACTGTGTCCTGTGTTTTGCTTGTTCTTGGTAGATGAGCCTTTGGAACAGAGACATTCTGCAATCGGTGAATCCGGCTTTGTTTAATGTCTCGTCATTTATCTGTGACTCTTTTTTCGACTGCAACACAACGGCTGGCAGTTGTTTATAGTCGCCTACCATCACAAACTTGTCTATATCGCAGAAGTCGTTCCGCATCATATGCGATGCGAGTATTCCAATCAAATCTGGTTCTAATATCTGCGAGGCTTCGTCAATAACAGCCAACGAGAAATGTTTCAGCAGGAAGATGTTAGGGCGTGAAAGCAAATACGATACCGTGGAAACGAAGACCCGTGAACTGCGAATCTTGCTCTTCATATCGCCTAGTTTCGGGTTTTCGCTATCGAGAGCCGCATTCAACAAATATCCCTTGTATCTGTTGTCGCAACTGTACGACCGCCCAAGGCGTATAAAGTCAATTCCCAAATCTTCGGTCAACATCGAGCACAGTTCGTCTACAGCTCTGTTGGTATACGACAAGAGTAGAATGTTGGCTTCTTCCTTCAACAATTCCTCTTGCACAATGAAACGGATGGCCCTGTGCGTTTTTCCTGTCCCTGGCGGCCCTATCAGCAAAAAGTAGTCTTTTGCCTGCTTTACTTTTTGTAGGACAGTAGACAACGTTGCATCGTAAGGCTGGCTTAATTTCACGTCAGGGTCCGCCTCTGGCTCCCTTTGCGAAAGGAAAAGTTGCTTCCTTTCGTTAGGTGCTGTAACAAATTCGAGCAATCCCCTCATCTCTGCGTTCGACGAGGCATCAGAACCAGCATGTTCCAGCGCAAACAACGGAGAGTAATGGTCTATCAGGTCCGGATTCTTTTGTCCGTCTCCCAAACGGACTTCTATAACATCGTTTGAAAGTTTGGAAAGGTAACCAGAATATAACAGCGAATTGCAGACATCGGGTTCCTTTTCTGTATTGTAGGAATACAGGTAAACCATGTCTCCCACTCTGAAATTGGGTAGGAAATCCTCCCCCAGATCAGGCACCGACAGTGTAATTGTATCGTAACCGTTGAATGTGGAACTGGCCGACTTGTTTATGATTCTGAGTCCGACAAAAATATTTCCCGACTCTATCTTTTTTTCCAGAGGCAGCCTCCACAAATCGGCCGTACATCCTGTAGCGCCCTCTTTCTTGCCGACTTTCGCCAATAGTTGCTCGCGGTAAGAAAAAGTAGCCATCGTGCAAAAATACTTTCGCTCTAGTTCGTTCAAACTTTGCAGAGGCGACGTCACCTCCATCAGTTGAGGGAGCAAGTAACGGGCATAGAAATCAGACGTTATCTTTTTTTCATTTAAAGTGGCCGGTGTTATGTAATTGATTATTTTGTCGAAGCCCTGATTAGCAATAGCATATTCAGTTGCAACAATCTGGTTTCGCAGCTTCAACGCTTCAGCAAATGTTTTACGTTCAAAACCCACATTTACCAAGCCCAATTGCGGCACGTATCTGGAATAAAGGAGTTTTACGTCCACCTTGTTAGGGTTTCGCTGGAAATTATAGATCATCACCCCCAGATACAGCAACAATTGTACAAAGTGAGCATCAGACATCATGCGGCCACCATGCTCGCCCTTGTTCCATTCAATAAAACCATTCTTACCCGACTTCTGTTCTACCAGCAGGCTGAAATCGATGGTCATCAAGTCCACACGACCTTGAATGCCTAAGGCCTCACAGACAAAGGTCGGCTCTAGAATGGCAAGGTTCTTGTCGTATTCCGAAAAAAGGGTGTCGACCGACTGGACGAGGTTAGAAGCCTGGTCCTTGGCATTCTTCACAAAAAGGTCGGCATCGAACTGCGGACAGGAACAAAAATCGAGGGCTTTTTCCTTAAAGTTGTTCCTTATGCTGTTGTTTACCGAGTACTCTTCCTCCTCTGGTGTGTGAATGATATCGTCGAGAGCCGAGCCTGCGAAATTACCCAACAGAATAGGTTGCGTCAGAGGTTTCCTACGCATTTTGTTCACGATGAACGACAGCGGATGGTGGCCATATTCGGTAAAACAAGTCGCAATAGAGCTTACATCTAACAAAAAATCGGGTTCAACCACTATAAAACGGGGCTGAATTTCTTGATCCTTCACCACAGGGTTTATCAAGTTCAACTGCACTCCGCTGCGCACTATCTTTTTCAGATACGACCATTCTGCCGTTTGGTAATTTATACGGTATTGGTCATTGTCTACGCTATCAAGTTCGACTGTAAAAAAATCTCCCTCAACTGCCAGTACAATGCATCTGACCACAGGAGGCATTTTCACCGATTTGGCCTGCACCTCGTCCTCAACACATTCCTTTTCTGGCAACTGTTTTTCAATGTCGGAGGGAATTTCGCCGCCATATATAGAACAATAAAAATCGGATATAACCCTTATATCCGATTTTATGACTTTAACGTCGTTAACTCCGTTTTTGCCGGTATGCCGGCGTACACGCTGTATTTTGAATTTGTCTCGGCCCTTTATTCCGTGCCGTTTGCAAAGGGCGTCAATCTGAAAGAAAAGGCTACCGTAGTTGCCCACACTAGCTTTCTGCTCAAAGTCGCAGACCATTACCAGCAAATCGCGGACACGCCGCCTGTAAGCTCTCAAATTCAATCCTCCGTTTTCGTTCAAAAGAGCTTCCACGCTACTCCAGAACACGGCATCTTGCCCACAGTCGTCCATTGGCACATTATTCTGGTTCATTGGCTTAGAGCGTCAATTTTAGGGAATTTAGACCAAGTCTGGTTGTTCTTGAACACATTTTTGGCAGGCTCTTCCACATACAGCACAGCAGATTTGGCTGTGTTTTTGCTGAAAATGTTCGGCTTTGCCTGCTGGGGAACGCTTGCCCTGTTGGTAAACGTCTCTATGCCAGGACAATTCCAGAAAGCGTAATCGCCTATGGCGTTAACTGTTGACGGAATGTCCACATTTTGTAGGTTGGCGCAATTTTGGAATGCGCTGATGCCAACGTTAGCCACACCTTCCGCTATTAACGCTATGGTGAGCGACGTGTCTTGAATGAAGGCGGAATTTCCGAACACCACCACTTTCGACGGAATGCTGACCGAGGTCAGATTGGTACAATTGGCAAAACAGCTGTCGTACATGGCTTCAAGAGAGGATGGCAGCGAGACCTCTCTAAACGAGGCATAGGCACACGCACCCTCACAGATTTCCTTTACTCCTTCCGGAATGTCGAAAACCGACTGACGCTTACCCGCAGGATAAGCGACCAACACATCTACCGCTTTGTTGTACAACACACCATCTTTCTCTTTGAAGTGGTTTCCAGACGCCGTAAAAGATTCAAGTTGCAGACAGTTCATGAAGCAGGAGCCGCCAATAGTGTCTACACTCGGCGGTAGGTTCATGGCATTAAGACTAAGGCAGTTCGCGAACGCATGGCTACCGAACGATTTCACACTGTCGGAGAACACCACTTTTTCCAAGCCCTCGAAACCAAAGAAAGCGTAATCTTGCACTGCGGTGGCCGTTTTCGGCAGATAAACGATGCGAAGAGATTTGTTTACTTGATTATACTCCTTCTTCACATTGAAGTTGAGACTATATTCCGACAAACCCTTCACTTCCAGCATATTCAGCACCTGTATGTTAGAGCCTCGGTGCATCAGGTTGCTCAAGAACGACAAGTCCTTTTGGTTCAACTCGCCTGTAATCTTTATATTCCTCACACTGGTCCACATCGAGTCTGGAATCATAAACGACATAAGTCCAGGGCGGGTCACATTCAACACAAAATTACCCTGAATGTTGGCAAACCTGCTCCAACCCTGGTTAGACTTATAAGAGGCTAATGCCTCGTCGGGCACATACACCACCGCCTTCTTTTCGTTTTCTGCGCTAAAGGCAGTTGCACCAATTCTCGACGGCATCTCACCCGAGCACAAGATAGACGACAGATTAGGACACTCGATGAACGAGTTGGAGCCTATCACAGCCAATTTGGAAGGGAACGACACCGAAGTCAGCGCCGTACAGCCCCTGTAGGCATTGTCAGCTATACCAATCACTCCCGATGGTATATTCGCCTCTTTCAAAGCCACACACCCCATAAAGGCTTCCTCGTCTATCTCCGTCAGCAACGAAGACAAATTGACGTTCGAAAGGTTCTTGCAATTCTTAAAGGCCGACTTTCCAATTCGGTTCACTGTATTTGGTATTGTCAGACTCGTCAAGGCATTGCAGTTAGAGAACGCTGCGTCGTCAATACAGGTCAAACCAACAGGGAATGTGATGGCCGACAGAGCTGAGCACGAATGGAATGCCCTTTTACCAATGCGGAAGGCTTTCTGTGGTACGACCACGTTGTCCAAATTCGCACACTGGGCAAATATACCGTTTGCCAGTTCCGACAACTCGGCCGGCAGTGTTACCGACTGCAGGGAAGAGCAGCTTGCGAAGGCCTCGCGTCCAATATGGTTGACACTAAGCGGAACATAGACCGATTTAAGTCCTACACAACCTTGGAACGCGTTGTTGCCTATCCTCCTAAGCGACTCTGGCAAAACAATATCCTTCAAGTTGGCGCACCCCTGGAAAGAATTGCTCCCAATAGAGTCCAACTCAACTGGGAGACCTATGGAGGTCAGGTTCACACAGTTTTTGAAAGTTTCGGTTGGTACAAAACGGATACTTTTCGGCCAGTTGATGGTTTTCAAGCCCGCACCTAAGAAAACACCCTTGCCTAGACGGTTCAAACTGTCTGGCAACACCACCGTCTTTAACGACTTGCAGTTCCAGAACGCACCATCACCAATGCTGGCGAGTTTTTTAGGAAGGACAATCTCTGTCAGGCTGTCGCACCCGCCGAAGGCCGCATTCTCGATGCCTAACGTGCTTTCGTCTACATTCAGCGTGCCCTTTTTTCCTGCAGGACAGACAGCCAAAGTGCTGTCGGTTGTGTAAAGGACACCTCCTTTAGCCAAATACTTGGTATGGCCAGACTCAACCGTAAAATACTTCAAACGGGTACATGCATAAAAAGCGCCCGCATTGATGTCTGTCACACTTTTGGGAATATACACATTGGTCAGCGAATAGCATTCGCTGAATGCCAACGAATGAATCTCTTTCAGTTTTGAAGGCAGTTTGATGCTGTTCAACGAAGTACAGTGCATAAAGGAAGCTATACCCACCGACACCAGTCCGTCGGGCAGTTGAACACTTTTTAACCTGACACAACCATAAAGGGCTTTAGTAGGCAACACCTTGTTGCTAATGCCTGAAAGGTCCAGGTTCTCTATGTTCAACGACCTTAAATAGGCAAAGTCTTCCGAGGTTAGTTCACCTTTAACTTTAAGACTGATGGCACTACCCCATTCTTCTGCGGTCAGCACACTTTGTAAAGGTTCTTTAAGGACCTTCTTCACGCTGTAGGTGTTCTGTTGCTGTGCCACCGCACTCATCGAACAGAAGAGAGTCAGTGCTAATATAGAGCATCTATTCATATCTAAACTGTGTTTACTGTTGTTCCTCTAAAGAAAAGGACGTTTCACGACTTCCATTCTTCTTATGAAACACCTGGTTTAACCATATGTAACTATAAAGATAAACAAAGTTTGCCTTTCTCAAAACGATAGTCCGATAAATTTAAATGAATTAAACATAAACAACTAATTTATGACCAGTCATGACATTGGTTTACTACTATAATTAAACCTTAAGATATCAGGCCACCATCACAAACTATCAACCCACATATCTTCGCATTGCGCTTGTGCTGTTGTGTTTTCGGTCATAATAAATTGTTTTAAGCTGCAGACAACAGCAATTCTATTGTCAGGCGTAAACTTACAAAGTTAACAAAAAAATCCTTCGAAGAAGGATACGAACAAGGGGAATGTAACACTAGCGTGGACGCAACGTAGAAGCGGATAAACAACAAAAAAGCCCAAACCTCTTTCGAGATTTGGGCTTATTATAAAGACTTAAATCAGCGATTAGTCAATCTTAACGCTCCAGTCTTCGTTAGCCTTGCGAACATAGCTCAAATAACGACGCTGAGCGCACTTCTTAGCCTCATCGTACAATTCCTGAGCAGCAGCAGGGTCAACCTTAGCGAGAGAAGCGTAACGAACTTCACCAAGAAGGAAGTCGTTGAACAGATCCCAATTTGGAGCCTTAGAGTCAAGAGTGAATGGGTTCTTGCCTTCTTCAGCCAAAGTTGGGTTGTAGCGCCACAAGTGCCAGTAACCGCACTCGATAGCTTTAGCCTCTTCAGCCTGGCTCTTACCCATACCGCCCTTGGCCTTCAAGCCGTGGTTGATACATGGAGCATAACCGATGATCAATGATGGTCCGTGGTAAGCTTCAGCTTCGCGGAATGCCTTAACCAACTGGTTAGGATCAGCAGTAGAAACCTGAGCTACATATACGTAACCGTAAGTTGCCTGCATCATACCAAGGTCTTTCTTAGTGATACGCTTACCACCGGCAGCGAACTGGGCGATAGCACCAACAGGAGTAGCCTTAGAAGACTGACCACCAGTATTAGAGTAAACCTCAGTATCGATAACGAAGATGTTAACGTCTTCACCAGAAGCCAAAACGTGATCCAAACCTCCGTAACCGATATCGTAAGAAGCACC
>DGTD01000018.1 GCA_002396385.1 Bacteroidales bacterium UBA4345 | reverse complement strand
GCGGTAACAATGCAACCGGGTAGGGTGCGGCACTGTCGCCGTTTTTGGCCCCCCAAGGATTGTCCCCAGTGTTGCCACGTAGCGTTTTTCAAACGCACCGGCGCCGCATAGGAGTCCGGGCACTGGGAAGGAACCAGCCCTTTCCGCATGCCCGGGTATGAAGATATTGTCTTCCAGACGGCAAGGCTTCGCTTTTGGAAGTGACGATTTTATCGCTCAAAAATGTGCAATTCTTCAAGCAGTGGTATGAATACGTAGACCCTGTCTTCGGTGACGATAGGTGCCTTTGATAGACATACCCCCTCGTCGTAAGTGTCCAGTTCTACCTTTTCCTCAATCGTCATTGTGTCGAGGTTAACCACGCCTATTGAACTCAGCCCTTTCTTATTTCGCTCAATGGAAAAATATAGTTTGTTGCCGTAAAGGGCAGTTGAATTTGGTGATATATACGCTTCGGAAAAGGGGAAGTCGCTGCTTATTTTATATTCTGTTAATGTTCCGTCGTTCGGATTGACCATTTCAATGAAAAATGGTCCGTTGGCTTGACATGCTGAATAAAGCATGTTGTTTATACCAACGTGGAAGCTGGGTGCAAAGTCCAATTCATCATTAGACCACAACTTTTGTCCAGTTAAGATATTGTAAGCTACAATGGAATAAGTATAGTCAAAAACCCCCTCTATATGCTTAATCCTAACAATTATAACAACGTCTCCAACAATAGTTATGTCATTAAATTCGATATCAATATCTGGAGCCTCTGTCTGGTACTTCCAAAGGAATTTCAGGTCTCTGGTGTAGAAAAGCAGGGTCTGGCAGTTAATTTCCAGAAACAGGTAGAGGTCATGTTTTTGTCGTATTTAGGGGTAAACATACCCGAATCTGTCTTTATCTCAAACAGCGTTTCTTTCCCGTTATCGAAGATAGAATACTTATGGACATGTGCATCTTCATCATCTTCTGTCGAGTAATATAAATCTTCGCCAAAATAAAAGAATCGGGAGTATTTTGGGTGTTCATCGTGCCACTCTCCGTCTTTATAAACGAATTGCTTCTCGAAATTCTCTCTCTTCGTTAAAACGTCATTCCTACAGAAAACATCATCGTTCGGATTTGAGTCGATATATTTATCTCCAATCTGAATCTTGTCTTCTGTCACAATCACTTCTTCTCCTTTTAACAGGTAGAAACCTTTTACACGTTCTATCTTCTTTATAAGTTTCATACGCTATTCTCCCTGAATAAATAAGAGGGCATATCATTTTGATACACCCTCATTTCCTATGTTGTAAGTCCTCTTATTCTTCGTTCTCTTCTCCCTTGTTGGCCAAACGGAGATAGTCGCCTTTTTTTGAGAAACAGAGCTCAATTGCATTAGGTTTCTCTGTCTTGACCATATAGCCGTAATCTTTGCGGATGATGCGGCGTATAAGTTTGTCGGGGTAGTTCTTCGTCATGTATTTCATCATGAGTGAAGGGAAGAAATGTGCAAAATTGTCGGGAAAGTTCTGTCCCTTTGGAATCTCGACTCTCTCAAAACGTCCCAACCGGTCGAATTCGAGGTAGATGCCGCTCTGCAGGTCGACGCTGTATTCATAGTTCGGGTCAACGGTAGCGGTCGTTATGGCATCGTCGGAGAAATACTTGTTCAGGGTGGCGGTAACTTGGGAAGGAAGCCGTTTCACATCGTTGGGCATGTATTTGCCGTTGCGGGCGAAGTGCAGTTCCTCTTTGCCGGCCAGGGTGACGGTGAGGCGTTTGCGGCGCGATTTGTCGAAACGCTTTATCGCTTTCCCTTGTGTGTTCTCGTGCAAGTAAGTCTGGGTTGTGACGGGCAGCAGGTTCATAATCTCCTCGGTCACATCGTTCTTGTGCATATACACCTTGTACCACTCGCCCTCGGCATCGAAACAAACTTCAATTCCGTTATCCAGCAAGACGTTGAATTCCTCGTCGTCGGCGTTTATTACAGTGTCGATTTTCGCTCCCAGCTTGTTCAGGGTAGAGACGGCAGTGCGTGGAAGCTGTTTCAGATACTGTTGTTGTACTGGGTCGGTGTTCTGGTTGCCTGTGTAGGTGCACGATGGTGTCGCACCTGCGGCGAGTAGGGCGACACTTGCAAAAAAAGCATATTTCGAAAGATTCATAACAGTCTGTTTTTGTTCTGTGTTTTTCAAAATTATAGAATTTTTCTTGAAATGGGTTAGTGTTTGTCTAAAATTCAAGGAAAGTCCTGTATTCCGAAGTCAACGTCAAACCATAAAAAGAAAAGGCTTCCGAATTCGGAAGCCTTGTTCTATAAAGTAGAGAATGATTTACTTTTCGTCTTTGATGTCACCCTTGGTGTCCATAGTAGTGCCGCTGCTTTCCATACCTTCGGTAGGGTCGCAGTCGCTCTGTGTGCCAATACCGCAATACTCTTTCAAAGAGTCGAATGCCTTGTAGTAGTCAAGGCTTGCAGCGCGTTCCCAGTCAAGAGCAGCAGCTTCAACGTCTCCTTCCTTGTAACGGAGGTGTCCACGGTTGTAGTATGCCTTGGCAAACTGTGGAGTCAGTGCGATAGCTTTGTTGTAGTCTTTCAAAGCAGCTTTGTCGTCGCCCTGTTCTGCGTAAGAGTTACCGCGGTTGTAGTAAGCCTCGGCGAATTTAGGGTTGATGGCAATAGCCTTGTTGTTGTCTTCGATAGAACCTTTAATGTCGCCCAACTCTTTGCGTGCGACAGCGCGGTTGTAGTATGTAAGGAAGTCCTTGCTCTGCTTCGATAATACAATATCGTAAGCATCTTTAGCACCCTTGTAGTCGCCTAAACGGAACTTTGCGTTACCAAGGTTTCCATAAGCCTCTGTGAACTTAGGGTTCAACTCCAATACCTTGTTAAAACTTACGATTGCCTCTTTATAAGAACCCATTCTGTATGAACGGATACCATCGTTGAAGTAATCTGTAATGGTTTTCTGCTTCTGCGCGAAAACACTACCTACAGAAAGTAAACCTGCAGCTAAAACAATAAAAAACTTCTTCATAAAAGCTATTTTATGTGTTCCACCTTCCCGGGGTGGACGTTTAATTTTCATTATTAAATTAGATGCGTGGGAATCCGCATCTGATTTCAATATGGTGCAAATATAAGAATAAATGTTAATAGCAAACAAAGAAAGCACACTTTTTTTCTCGGCATGAGATGTTTTTGTGGAATTAGATTGCTGGTTCGGAAAATCGTGTTAACTTTATTGTAAAGCATGATTTATTCCGGATGTTTTAACAACACCAAAGAAAATACGCACCAAATGTTATTAACGATTAAAGATTTAGTACCATGAATAGCAAAAAGAATCTCGTAGAGATACATTGTAAGAATAATAATGTTACGAAACTCTATGAGGCGGGGACCAGCCTCATGGAAATTTATGCCGACCTCAGACCTGCTATGAAGCAGGGGGTCATTGTGGCCAAATCGAACAATGTGACGAAAAATCTTGATTTCAGAGTCTATAAACCTAAAGAGGTCGAGTTCTTGGGGCTTGAAAGCCCTTCGGGACGGCGCGCCTATATCAGGTCGCTCACCTTTATTATGTATAAAGCGTTGAGCAAGGTGATGCCTGGCGTGCGACTAAGGGTGGAACACCCTATCTCGGGTGGCTTCTATTGCCTGCTGTTTGGGGCCGACAACCAACTGGTGAGGCCTTCCGAACAACAACTGGCACAACTGAAAACCGTTATGGACGACATCATCGACAAAGATCTCCCGTTCGAATGGTACACCATCAGCACTGAAAAGGCGGTTGAGATTTTCCGTTCGGAAGATGCGCTCGACAAGGTGGCTCTGCTTGAAAGTATGGGCGACATCTATGTCGAGGTCTATAAACTTGACGGCTTGTACGACTATTACGACAGTGCCCTTGCTCCGTCTACCTCGTTTATCACCCTCTACGGCTTGCGCCTCTTCCACGATGGACTGTTGCTGCAAATGCCTTCTGCTGACGATGCCAACGTCCTTGATAAGTTTGAGGAACAGGGCAACCTCTTTAATGCGTTTGCCGAACATGCGAAATGGAACGAACTGATGAAGGTCGCGAATGTGGGTGACCTTAATATATCTACGAAGCCGAGCAAGGGACAGATGCAGTTGACGGGCGGAAATGCCGGTATGCTCATTACGCTTGCCGAGGCATTGCAGGAAAAGAAGATTGACCAAATTGCCGATATGGTGGTGTCGGACCCTAAACGCAGGGTGGTGCTAATTGCAGGGCCTTCTTCTTCGGGTAAGACGACTTTCAGTAAAAAGCTAAGCATACATCTTGCCTTAAATGGGAAAAACCCGATCCCGTTCTCGATGGACGAGTATTTTGTTGACCGGGAAAATACTCCGAAGGATGAAAATGGCGAGTACGACTTTGAGTCGGTTCACGCAATCGACATACCTTTCTTTAATAAGCAGCTGAACCAAATGCTGGCTGGCGAGGAGGTGGAACTGCCGCGATTCAATTTCGGTACGGGCAAACGTGAGCCTAGCGGCAAGAAAATCAAACTCGACGATAACTCTATCCTGGTTATCGAAGGTATACACGGACTGAATCCGGAACTCACTTCCCAGATACCTGAAGAGAACAAGTTCCGCATCTATGCTTCTGCGCTGACGACCATTTCCATTGACGACCATAACTGGATTCCAACTACCGACAACCGCCTGTTGCGCCGTATTGTGCGCGACTATAACTACCGTGGTTATTCGGCTGAAGACACCATTAACCGTTGGGCGAGTGTGCACCGTGGCGAAGAAAAGTGGATCTTCCCGTTCCGCGAGTTGGCCGATGTTATGTTTAACTCGGCTCTCATCTTCGAGCTTCCGGTGCTGAAACGCTATGCCATGCCGATTCTCAGTCAGGTTCCAAGGCACAGCCCGGCCTATGCCGAGGCTCACCGGCTGCTGAAGTTCTTGGGTTATTTCAATATGATTGCCGACAGCGACATCCCTTCTACTTCGTTGTTGCGTGAGTTCTTTGGCGGAAGCACGTTCAACTATTAGTAAAACATTACCGGGAGGGCAATCCCGTTTTATTGGCCTGGCTGGGACTACCGTCCCGGTCAGGCTTTTTTGTGAAATAAACCACGACCCTTTCCCCGAAAAACAGGCGAAAGTGGCAGCTTACATACCCATTCTGTGGTATCTCTGCCTTCTGAAAATCGCAGATTTGTGGGATTACATATCTTTCTGCCATTGCCTAATTTTGTGCTACAAGATGGGAGGTTGAAAAGAGATGTTGGAGGTTTTATAACAACAGCTGTGAATGCCTTCTCGATTAGAGTGATTAACTAAAAAAGGTACTAAAATGGCTAGAGTAAATTTATTGACACCAGAACAACTGACTGGTAGCGCTAAAGAGGCGTACAACAAACTTGCTGAAAACAACAAGGTGACGAATATGAAGCTGGTAATGCTTCAAGACTATGGCACTTTTCTGGCTTTTATGGGATGGTACGACTCTTGGGGCAGTTTGGTGAAAATTGTCGGCACACGCGCGGCCACTATTTACGCACATGCGGTTTCTACCACTAACGGCTGCATGCTGTGCTCGCTTTTCTTCATCAGCGACCTTAA
Source organism: Bacteroidales bacterium UBA4345 (assembly GCA_002396385.1). Taxonomy (GTDB): domain Bacteria; phylum Bacteroidota; class Bacteroidia; order Bacteroidales; family Paludibacteraceae; genus Physcocola. The sequence continues at coordinate 74,262 of DGTD01000018.1, read as the reverse complement.
AGAACTGGGGTTGGATCCGAATGCGTTGGAACTCGAGGAAAATGAAAAAGTGCTTGTCGCTTTGGGACAGCAGATTGTGAAAGACCCTACAAAGGTGTCTGACGAGTTGTTCAACTCGTTGAGAGAATTCTATAACGACCAGGAAATTGTGGCTATTGTGGGTTTCGCCGCACAAATGCAGGCTACCAACAACTTCAACTCAGTGCTGGGGGTAGACATCGACAAACGCCTCCTGCCTATTAAAGACCAGTTCAAGCCTGCTACCTGGAGAAAGGATATTAAGTAGTTCTTGTTTGTAGAAAGGAGGGTAATATGGTAGATTTTGAATACTACAACCCGGCAAGAATTGTCTTTGGCGAAAAGTCGGTCGATAAAATCGGCGACCTGCTGAGGGAATATAAGGTGACCAGCCTGCTGTTGGTGTATAGCGGTGACTTTATTAAGACTTTAGGCATATACGATAAGGTGAAAGATGCGGCAAATGCCCTGGGTGTTGCCTTTTACGAGAACGGAAACGTGGTACCAAACCCTTCCATAACACTGGTTCGCGATTTGGTCGCACTGGGTAAGGAGAAAAAGGTTGACTTTATCCTTGCCGTTGGTGGCGGTAGCGCTATCGATACGGCCAAGGCTACCGCTCTCGGTATACCTTACGGGGGCGATGTGTGGGATTTCTTCGAAAAGGGTGTGTCGCCAGAAACGGTTCTCCCTTTGGGTGTCATCTCTACACTTCCTGCCAGCGGGTCCGAAACCAGCAATGCTGCCATCCTCTCGAACAACGAGTGGAAACTTGGCTTCGAAGACAACCGGATTATACCGAAGTTTGCGATTATGAATCCGCTATATACGGTCGGATTGCCGAACTTCCAGACTTTTGCGGGGGTTGCCGATATATTGTCGCATTTGCTTGAAAGATATTTTTCCGATGTCAGACACACCGATGTGACCGACTACCTTATTGAAGGTGGAGTACAGGCTCTTCTCGTAAATGGCAGAAGACTGAAGGAAAATCCGAAAGACTTGAATGCCAGGGCCGAAATCCAGTGGCTTGCCACGGTAGCACACAATAATATATTAGATACGGGCCGTATTGGCGACTGGGGGTCGCACCGTATTGAACATGAACTCAGTGGACAGTATGGAATCACACATGGCGAAGGTATGGCTGTGGTGTTGCCTGCATGGGTGAGGTATGTGGCAAACGTCAAGCCTTGGAAACTTTCGCAACTGGCTGTCAGGGTCTTCCATGAAGACGCCTACAACCATTCGGAAAAAGAGAATGCGCTACGCTTGGCTGAACACCTCGAACAGTTCTTTAGAGGTCTTGGACTTAGAACCAGGCTCTCTGAATTGGGTATCGATGACAAACATTTTGCTGAAATGGCAAAGCGTGCCACCCGGAATGGAACCGTAGGCCATTATCTGCCGATAGATGAGAAGGTGTTTGTCGAAATTTTGAAACTTGCGTTGTAAACGTTTTTAAAACAGTTTGTATTCTCATCATGACTGCCGTTTCATTGAAATAGATGAAACGGCAGTCTTTTCTGTTTGTAGTGGACTAGGCCAGACCGGTTGCGGTATTCTTATGGCAGTTATATGGCCAATTGCTGGCAATAAGGTGAAAAAATGTCAACATTTTGATTTTTTTCATTTTTCACAAAATGATAGTGTATCAAGAATAAAGACAAATCAAAATATCATTTTGTTCTGTAAGATTTATAAATTCGAACTTTTTGTAATGATGTAACGTTAATTGGTAAGTGTTTGTCAACTTAAAACGTAACTTTTATTATCAAAAAAACACGTTGATAAATTTTTTTCTACAGGAATTTATACTACTTTTGCCCCACGAATAAAAAAACATAACACATAGAATAAAATGAAGATGCATAATTTTAATGCAGGTCCTTCAATCCTCCCACGCGAGGTGATTGAAGATACTGCAAAAGCAGTTTTGGATTTTGAAGGCCATGGTCTTTCAATTCTCGAAATCAGCCACCGCGCAAAATACTTCCAGCCAGTTGTAGACGAGGCTGAGGCATTGTTCAAGGAATTGCTTAACATTCCTGACGGTTACAAGGTCCTCTTCCTTGGTGGTGGTGCCAGCTTGGAATTCTGCATGGTTCCTTATAACTTCCTCCACAAGAAGGCTGGTTATGTTAACACTGGTGTATGGGCTAAGAAGGCAATGAAGGAAGCTAAACGCTTCGGTGAAGTTGTTGAAGTTGCTTCTAGCGCCGACACTACTTACAACTATTTGCCAAAGGGTTACTCTGTACCAACTGATTTGGATTACCTCCACATCACTACCAACAACACTATTTATGGTACTGAGTTGCACGCTGATCCAAACGTTCCTGTACGTTTGATCGCTGATATGTCTTCTGATATCTTCTCTCGTCCAATCGACGTCGCTAAATACGACTGTATCTACGGTGGCGCCCAGAAGAACTTGGCTCCTGCAGGTGTTACTTTCGTAATTGTTAAGGAAGACGCTCTGACTAAGGGTGAGGGTGAAATTCCAACTATGTTGGATTACCGCACTCACGTTGCTAACGGTTCTATGTTCAACACCCCTCCAGTGTTGCCTATCTACACTGCTCTCTTGAACCTCCGTTGGATTAAGAAGCAGGGTGGTGTTAAGGAAATGCAGCGCCGTGCTGAAGAACGTGCTAACTTGCTTTATGGCAAGATTGACAGCAGCAAGATCTTCAAGCCAACTATCGCTGACAAGAACGACCGTTCTTACATGAACATCTGCTTCGTTTTGAAGGACGAATACCTCGACAGAAAAGAAGAAATCGAAAAGGACTTCATGGCTTTCGCTACTGAAAGAGGTATGGTCGGCATCAAGGGTCACCGTTCTGTAGGTGGTTTCCGTGCTTCTTGCTACAACGCCCTTCCTTTGGAAAGTGTTAAGGCTTTGATCGAGTGCATGGACGAATACGAAAAGAAGTTCTAATCAAACAGAATAAACAACTTGCAGAAAGGCCGGCTCTCTTAAGCAAGCCTTTCTGCTTTTTTTAATTATAATTCAAAAAATCATGACAAAAGTACTTATAGCAACCGAAAAGCCTTTCAACGGTGCGGCTGTTGCCCAAATCGAAGGCATTCTTGTAAAAGCTGGTTTTGAAGTGGCAAAACTAGAAAAATATACCGAAAAGTCTCAGTTGCTCGCAGCTGTAGCTGATGTTGATGCTATCATTATCCGTAGCGACAAAATTGATGCTGAGGTTTTGAATGCCGCTAAGAATTTGAAGATTGTTGTTCGTGCCGGTGCTGGTTACGATAACGTTGACCTTGAAGCTGCTACCGCACACAAGGTTTGCGTTATGAACACTCCTGGTCAGAACGCTAACGCTGTTGCTGAGTTGGTATTCGGTATGTTGGTATATGGTGTACGTAACTTCTTCAACGGCAAGTCTGGTTCTGAATTGATGGGCAAGAAGTTGGGTATCCTTGCTTTCGGTAATGTTGGCCGTAATGTTGCCCGCATTGCAAAGGGCTTTGGTATGGAAGTTTTCGCTTACGATGCTTTCTGCCCTGCCGAGGCTATCGAAGCTGCTGGCGTTAAGGCTGTTGCCAACCAGAATGAGCTTTTCAAGAACTGCGACATCGTTTCTTTGCACATTCCTGCAACTGCTGAAACTAAGAACAGCATCAACTACGCTATGTGCAGCCAGATGAAGAAGGGCGCTATCCTTATCAACACTGCCCGTAAGGAAGTTATCAACGAGGCTGAACTCCTCAAGTTGATGGCTGAACGCGAAGACTTCAAGTATATCACCGACATCATGCCTGATGCTGATGCCGAATTCAAGAAGTTCGAAGGCCGCTACTTCTCTACTCCTAAGAAGATGGGTGCTCAGACTGCTGAGGCTAACACTAACGCTGGTGTTGCTGCCGCTAACCAGATTGTTGGCTTCATTAAGGACGGTATCACCAAGTTCCAGGTTAACAAGTAAAATTCATTCCCTGCGTCAAGTGGGGATAATTAGTTTGGATTTTCGCCCCTAGGGCGTTTCTCCTGACGTTTTCTATCGCACCGCTGTCGGACAATTCCTACAGCGGTGTTTTTTTTCTCCTTGCTCCCAGTTCCCATGGGGGCGTATTGTACGACGGAATTGCCAGTGTGAGTTTCTACAATTTGAATTTACCCTTTACAAAGAAATACTGGTCGTCTATCACCACTACTGCAACGGGGCTGCCCTTGTAGAAGGCCATTTTAAGGCCTTTGAACTGTTTGCGGACCGGTAGGCTGTTGATGCGTATAAAGCAGATGTCGCCCTCGGCGGGCTGTAGTTTGCGGAACTCGTTTTCGCTGATAGGGGTCGATTTTCTCAACATCTGCATCACAAATTTGCACAGTTTCCACTCTCTCGATACTTTCTCCTGATAGTCGTCAATTTTTTCGCGATGGCTTTGCAGTATTAGCATCATAACGCTGTCGGTCAGTTCGGGCAATGGTGGGGTGTTGCCTTGCACCTGTAGCTGGTTGTGCTCAATAAACAGCGTGTCGAGGTAGGTGTACAGGTGATCGATGGTGTGCTGGCGGATGTGCAGTCTGTTGTGTGCAATCAGTTGGGCGAAGTCTGCATCGAAATAGGGAACTGTCAGTTCGTATACAAATTCGTCGCTAGTGACGAAGTGGTTGTTGGTGTAGTTCAGACTTCTTTTTTCCAGTCGTCCTTTCTCCGTCAGTACCTTTGGCTCCGATATGCTTGAAAATTTTAGTAGGGTATCGGCTGTCTGCAGGGTTCTTGCCAATGCGTCGAGTTGGTCTCGTTTGCGGTGCTCGAAAGACAGCAGAAATGGCAGGCGGGCTGTGTCTTGATTGATGATGGTTCGCATCAACAAATCGTTATAGTTTTTAGTCAGCACTTTCCCGTAGCTGTTGGCAAAGGCTTTCTGCCAAAGCATTTTGAAGGTCTCTGGGTCGGTCTGGAGCAGTTGCAGGTCAGGGTCTGTGCCGAGCTCCATATAGTCGGGATAACCTCTTTCAAGCGCTTGTTTGAGGGCTGCTTTGCACGAATCTGCTTTCCCCATGCGTCCGTAGCAACAGGCGAGGTTGTAAAAGGGAATGATGCTGCTGTCGCCCATTGCAATGCTCTGTTTGTAGAGGTTGCAGGCCAGTTGCATCTCTTGTTTGCGGTAGGCGCTAATAGCCGCTGTACGTACATCGGCTATCGAGTCGATTTGGGTAACGCTAAGGTCTGCCGCCTGTATGGCGGAAGCCAGCAAGATGGGGATGATAATGTGCAAAATGCGCTTCATAGCTCCGACTTTAGTGGTTGATGAAAAAAAGTCCTTCCGTGCAATCCTGCACGGGAGGACTTCTGCAATTAAATAATCACCTTATTCAAAAAAGCTGTCAATTTGAATATTGTATCTTTTTTCTTCCCTGTGTGGGGAGAGCATTCGAGAGTTAGCTTGTTACTCTATGGTACAGCCCGGACGAGTCTGCTTTTGTGGGGTGACGATGCACAAGCTGCCGTCGCTGTTGACGGTGCTGAGAATCATACCTTGGCTTTCAATTCCCTTCAGCATGCGTGGCGCAAGGTTGGCTATAAAGCAAACCTGTTTGCCAATCAAGTCTTCTGGTTTGTACCATTTGGCAATACCGCTGACGATAGTGCGTCCGCCCATACCGTCGTCTATCTTGAACTGCAGCAGTTTGTCGGCTTTTGGTACCTTCTGGCAGTCGAGCACGGTGCCGACTCTGAGGTCGAGTTTGCCAAAGTCATCGAATGCAATGGTGCTCTTTACCTCGTTAGGTTTCCAGTTTTTCTGCTCGTTCTCTTTCTTGATGCGTTGCAGGCGGTCAAGCTGGGCTTGGATGGCGTCGTCTTCAATCTTCTCGAACAAGAGTTCTGGAGTGCCAATCTGGTGGCCAGCCTTAATCAGGTCGATGCTGCCAATCTCGCTCCAGTTGAATTTGCCGATATTCAACTGTTTGCGCAACTTCTCGGTGCTGAACGGTAGGAATGGTTCGAATGCGATGCTGAGGTTGGCGCAAATCTGGATGGAGATGTTCATAATGGTCTTGACGCGCTCAGGGTCGGTCTTTGCCAGTTTCCAAGGCTCGGTCTCTGCCAGATACTTGTTACCGATGCGGGCCAGGTTCATTACCTCTTTCAAGGCGTCGCGGAAGCGGAAATTGTCGAGGTAGTTGTCCATTTCTTTACGGGTATCGCTGAATTCGGCAAGTGTCTGCTTGTCGTAGTCGGTCAGTTCGCCGCGTTCTGGAACTACGCCGTTATAGTATTTGTTGGTGAGGACGACCGAACGGTTGACAAAGTTACCGTAAATGGCAACCAGTTCGCTGTTGTGGCGGGTCTGGAAGTCCTTCCAAGTAAAGTCGTTATCTTTCGTTTCCGGTGCGTTGGCGGTCAGCACATAGCGCAACGTGTCTTGCTTGCCGGGGAAGTCGACCAGATATTCGTTCAACCATACGGCCCAGTTGCGGGAGGTGGAAATTTTGTCTCCTTCCAAATTCAAGAATTCGTTGGCAGGCACATTGTCTGGCAGTATGAAGCTGCCTTCTGCCTTCAACATTGCGGGGAACACTATGCAGTGGAAAACGATGTTGTCTTTGCCGATGAAGTGAATCAGACGGGTCTCGGGGTCTTTCCACCATTTTTCCCAATCGTTAGGCAGCAGTTCTTTGGTGTTGCTGATGTAGCCGATAGGTGCGTCGAACCACACGTACAGCACTTTGCCCTCGGTGTCTGGCAATGGCAGTGAGATGCCCCAGTCGAGGTCTCGGCTGACGGCACGGGGCTTCAAACCCATGTCGAACCAGCTTTTGCACTGTCCGTACACATTGCTTTTCCATTCTTTGTGGTCGTTGAGGATCCACTTTTCTAGCCATTGCTGGTGGCGGTCAAGCGGCAAATACCAGTGCTTGGTTTTGCGGAGTACTGGTTTCGAGTTGCTGATGGTAGACACAGGGTCGATGAGTTCAAGCGCGCTAAGGTCTTTTCCGCACTTCTCGCACTGGTCGCCGTAGGCGCCCTTGTTGCCGCAGTGTGGGCAGGTGCCGGTTACATAGCGGTCGGCCAGAAACTGCTTGGCGGTCTCGTCGTAGAGCTGGTCGCTTTCCTGCTCAATGAACTCGCCTTTGTCGTACAGGGTCTTGAAGAAGTCCGATGCCACTTGGTGGTGGGTCTTCGAGGTTGTACGCGAATATATGTCGAAGGAAATGCCGAATTCTTCGAACGATTTCTTAATGATGCCGTGGTAACGGTCTACTATATCTTGTGGATTTACGCCTTCCTTTTTCGCCAAAAGGGTGATAGGCACTCCGTGCTCGTCGCTACCGCCAATAAAGAGGACGTCTTCGCCTTTCAAACGGAGCCAACGCGCATAAATGTCGGCTGGTACGTATACGCCTGCCAAATGGCCAATATGGACGGGGCCGTTGGCATAGGGCAATGCCGATGTTATGAGGGTTCGCTTGAATTTCTTATCCATGTTGTATTTATCCTTTCTTTTTCAAAATGCAAATATACTGAATTTATTGTTTCAGTTTTGGGGCTGATTTGAAAACATATCAACCGATGCATTTAATTTATGGGTGTTTGCGCTTGCCTGCCCTTGCCCGCTGTTTTTTTAACGGTTCTAGTCCTTATTTGTTTACGATGTGTTTCTTTCGGCCTGCTATGTAGATGCCTTTCGGCAGCGCTTGCAGACGCTCGCCCAGTTCTACCTCTTGCCCGATAAGGCGCCCGTGCAGATCGTATAAGCGTGTGTCGTGCCGGTCGGTCTCTGCCCTTACTGCTTCTGGCAGACTGTTTTGTGTGGCACAAACTATACCTTCTGTGTAAGCCGGCCATGCCTCCTTGTAGGTGTCGACTGCAGTGCAGGGGACCGCTATGAATGGAAAGCCGGGGTCGTTCACATCGGTGGTCGTTCCGGCTATGTCGGTATTGATGCCTTTGCTGTTCACAAATGCGTTTGCGCCTATTTGGGGCGGTGCGCCGTTCTTTATGTACACCGTGTCGAGGTCGGTCTGGTCGAATGCGAACTTGCCGATTTCCTCCAAACTGGCTGGTAATTCGATACGACGTATGTTGTGGCAGTAGCGGAAGGCGTAGTTGCCAATGCTCTCAATCCCTTCCGACAACTCTACTGTGGTGGCGGGGCAGTCGGCAAATGCGTAGCTGCCTATGTGGGTGACGCCTTTTTCTACTACAATTTTCCGGATGTCTTTGGTGTGTTTTGCGTACCAGGGCACCTCAATCCGTGCGTTGTAGTCGTCCATGGCGCCGTCTCCGCCTATAGTGAGTACCGAATCGGTGCTGAATTGCCAAAATACACCCTCTCCACAACTGCCTTCGTCAGCGGTTTCTGCCAACAGAAGCGACGGAACAGAGAGCAGACACAACGCTAGCAGCCTTTTCTTATTCTCCATTGCCTTCTTCTCCGCCATCTTCTATTGAGTATGCTGATGTGCAGATAATGTCTTCGCCCAGTTCAATGAAGGTGATAACCGGTGCCTCAAATTCTTGTTTCTTATCCATAGGTGTTTTTTATTTCTGTTTTTTATTCTGCAAAGCCGGTGTCGGCTGCGGCCTTTTTCAAACTGTTGGGCGCTGAAATGCCCGCTGTGTTCGGATTGATATCGAATTTTCTTCCGTTTACGATGTAGATGCCTTTAGCTAATCCGCTGAAACAGGTGGTAGGCTCGGCGTTGGCACGAACCAGACGTCCTTCTATGTCGAACACGTTTACTTTTCCCAGTTCCTCTTCCCCGTTTTCGATTACGATCACGCCCGAAAGTTCGTTGTCAAGTTTCAGACCCAGGGTGCCCGATGTGTTGTTGAAGTCGAGCCCTAAACGGAACCCGGCGCGGAATGGGGAAAGGTTTATTTTCTTGTATTTCTTTAGTTTGCCTCCCGAAAAGACGATATAAGAGAAGTGGTCGTCGCTGTTGTACGAAGCTGTTTCGTATTCTCCGAAGCAGGTCAGGTTATTATGAGCGATTTCTGTAATCTCGTCCGCTGCCTTTATCGTCACGTTTCTTGCACCGTTCTCCAGTATGGTGGTTTGGGCATCTTCAGGCTTTATGGCGTAGGGCTTGTTGGCTTCCGTTGTTTCCTGCTCGTACGACGAGAAGTGGACGTTTGTACCGTCGAAGTCACTGAAGACGTAAAGGTTACCTTTCAGATAGTCGGTCGGAATGTCGGCTGGCAGTACCATAGTGACGATTGCCGAAGCGGTTGCCGCCCTGTTGTAGGTGAGGGTGTCGACGGTGAAATCGATGTCGGAGTGGAATGCCTCTCCGTCTGTGAGGCAGAATTTTTTGCAGGTGTAGGTACCGTCGCTGTTTCTCAGTACCACATTGTGTCCGTTTATGCCCGCATTGGTGGTTACCAGAAAACTGTTGTCAGCTGGAGCGAAGCTGGAGTCTGTTTGCCAAACCAGTTCGTCTTGTGTTCCGTCTGCGTGGTAGACAATATCCAGTTCGGCCGAGTTGGAGTAGATGGTTCCGCTCGCCAGTGTATGTTGGTAGACGGTGCCACCTTCGAAAACAGGATAAGGGTCTGCCCCTAATGTCTGTTTCCACACATCGTTGCCGTTGTTCAACAGATATGCGACTGCGCCTGAGGCGAAGTCGGAACGAGTGAAACCATTCCCTACTATTGGTTGCTCATTTGATATTGCTTCCGTATTGTATGCGACAATGCTTTTACTGCTAATGTTGTTGTTGCCGGTTATTGGCCCTCCTTGGGCGCTCCCGTAATTATAGCATCCATTGAGTATAATTTTTCCACTATTGCCGATTAGCCCGCCAACAAACTCTTCTCCGGATATTTCACCAAAGTTGGCACAATATAAAAGTCCAGGACTTGTTTTGCCTACAATCCCACCAACATATTTTTGCCCTTTTATGGAACCGTAGTTAATGCAATGCTCTATTCTGCAGGCGGAGGCACTTTTGCATTCTCCACAAAGTCCTCCTATATTAAACCCTGTAGCCTCTACATCGCAATAGTTTATGCAGTTTATTAATGAGCCATTTTCCATTAAATACCCTACAAATGAACCGGTATATTGCCTTATGGATATATTGCCTCTAAGTGTCAAATTCATTATAGTTCCACTTGAGAATCCGAACAATCCTTGGGAATTTAAATTTGGCTCGTTCTCTTTCATATATAGATTAGTAATGGTGTGGAAGTCTCCATCAAAAGAACCATTGAATGGATTGGCTTGGGTCTTTCCGATTGGCGTCCATGTACTGATATTTTCACCGCATACTGTGCTTAAATCAATGTCGGCCGTTATTTTTACGTTTGCTGAAGAGGCTAGAATACTCGATTGTTTACCTGTCGCATCATCAGTGGCTGTAACTTTCCCGTTGCTGTTTACAGCGTCGCGGAAAGCGGCCAGTTCCTCAGCAGAGGAAATATAGACGTATTTGGTGGCGTTTGCCTGGGTGTATAAACATACTGATATTCCGAGTAGGAGTAGGTGCCTGATTCTCATATTTTGTGGCTTATTTGGTTTAGTGCCACAAAGTTAAGTTTAATGATTTAATTTTCAAATAAGAATCTGCTTTTTCTTGTTCACAGACATGCCTCTTCCTCTTCTTTTCCACTTCGTTTGTCTGTGTTTTAAGGTTTGTGGGTTCGTGTATTTGGAACCTAAAAAAGCCCCAGTCTTTACAGTTTGGGTATATGACTGACTTTTTGACTGAAAAATCTGATAAAATCTGCCGAATTGTCCGTTGTTAATCTTAAATATCTGACATTCAGTCAGAAACAATCTTGATTTTTAGGGTTGGCACAGCAGTTGTAATAATGTGGGTGTAAGCGCAATGCTGAAATGGTTTGGCAACGCCAACTTACAGAAACAACAAGATTAAAAACAATTTAATTATAGGAGATTTACGATATGTTTACACCTGCTCGCAAAAATTCAGCATTAATTCCTGATGTGTTCAATGTGTTTTTCGGTAACGATTGGGCTGAGCCTGTCCGCCACTTGCGCGAGGCCAAACACCCTGCGTCTTTTGAGCCTGCTATTAACCTTATAGAAAACGACGAGTTGTATAAGGTTGAAATGGCTACCCCTGGAATGCAGAAGGAAGATTTCAACATAAAGCTCAACAACGATGGCGAACTTGTTGTTGAGGTAGAGAAAAAGGAAGATGTGAAGGAAGAGACCGCTCCGGCTGCCGACAACGCAAAAACTGATGAACCTAAAGACCATTACTGGCGTCGCGATTTTTCGTTCGCTAAGTTTACCCAGACGTTCTCGGTGCCTGAAGATGTGGAGTTGGAGGGCATTTCTGCCCACATGGCCGACGGTGTGCTGACTATTGAACTCCCTAAGAAGAAAAAGTCCGAACCGGTCGACAATACAAGGTTCATTGAAGTGAAGTAATTTGTTTTAGTGATATGATGTGGATTAAAGTTTAACATTGTTATTTGTTTAGTTGAGTGGGTGCGCCGTAAAAAAGCGCACCTTTTTTATGGTTTGTGGTCTGTCGTTTCCACTTATCTGTGTATGGGCTTGGTTGGAATGCAATTGGCAGGACTAAATAAAAAAAGAGGTGGAGTGGTCCACCTCTTTTATGTTTTGTTGAACTGTAGTTTGGCTTGTGACTTTAGTAAGAGACAGCCATGACTATATGTTTAGTCGAGAATGTTCTTTGAAGGTTTGAATTTTGCTACTTTCTTTGCGGCAATCTTTATTGTTTCGCCAGTGCTGGGGTTACGGCCTTCGCGGGCTGCGCGTTCGTCTACGCTGAATGTTCCGAAACCGATAAGCTGGATGGCGTCGTTCTTTTTCAGTGAACCTTGAATTGAAGAGATGATGGCATCGAGTGCCTTTGCAGAATTTGCCTTTGTAAGGCTAGATTGTGATGCGATTGCATCGATAAGTTCAGATTTATTCATGTATAATTAGAATTAAAGTGTTTATGGCAAAGATATAAAAGTAATGTTTAAAATAATACTATCTTTTGGGAAAATAGTATGAATATTTGCTCATTTTTGTCGCAATTCTGTCAATTTTAACCATCTCATCTCTTCTATGGCGGCGTTGACTGGGCCTGCCGGTGTTAACCGCGGCCCGAGAGCCCGTATTCGTTGTTTGCCGCATCAAGACGGAGGAAGATGAACAGCAGTATGGTGAACCCCCATAACGAAGAGCCGCCGTAACTGAAAAATGGCAGTGGTATGCCAATTACGGGGGTAAGGCCTGTTACCATTCCCACATTAATGGCGACGTGGAAGAACAATATGCTGGCCACGCTGTAGCCGTATACGCGGTTAAAGCCCAGTTTCTGTTTCTCGGCCCTGTTTATCAGGCGCAGCAATAGCGCGCTGTAGAGCAGCAACACTACGGCACAGCCTATAAATCCGTGCTCTTCTCCTACTGTACAGAAAATGAAGTCGGTGTCTTGTTCTGGTACGTATTTTAGCTTCGTTTGGGTCCCGTTCAGGAAGCCCTTTCCTTCTAGTCCGCCCGACCCTATCGCAATCTTACTCTGGTTTACGTTGTAACCCGACTTTTTAGGGTCGTCGAGCATGCCCAGTGTTACCTCTATACGGGTGCGCTGGTGGGGTTGCAGAATTTTGTTGAAGGCGAAACTCGCTGCATGCGCATAGCCTGTCGATATGAGCAGAAACAGACCTACCAGGAAGTAGGTGTAGCGCCATGTCTTTAGCGCCCGGTAGGCTTGGTACAGGATGGCGATGCCGATGGAGACATAACACAGCGTCAGGAACGACACCGGTATGTCGAATTGCTTATAGGCGAGTACACCCCCTCCGAACAGCAGGGTGTTTAAAATGGCCAGATCGCGGAAGTAACGTGTGTCGCCAAAATAAACCAATATAAGGAAGAGATGGATGATGATGGCTGAGAACAACACCAGGAAGATGCCGAACGACTCTTCTGGTACTAACGGTATGATGCTTTCTGCTCCGAAACGGATGGCCACTATAAAGAAGACAACCGCACACATTCCGGCCAACAGCAGAATGCCGGGAAACCCTTCACGGTAAAGCATAACGAAGAGGGCGAATGTGACAAGCGCCGAACCTGTCTCGTTTTGAAGGATGATGATGACACATGGTAGAAACATGATTAGTGCCACCAGCGATGCGTCTATAACGCGCTTCCGGGTAAAGCCCCTCCCACTCATAAAGTCGAAGCCGCCCATCAGCTTGGCCAGGGCCAGACATGTGGCCGTTTTGGCGAACTCGGCGGGTTGCAGGTTGACTGGTCCTAGCACCAGCCACGAGCGTGAACCTTTAATGTCGGGCGCTATCACCAGCGTTATCAGTAGCAAGATGATGATTCCCCCATAAAAACCATAGGCAAAAACACTGTACATCTCACCATCGAGCAGCAGTATCATTCCTCCAATGAATACGGCCAGACCAATCCATAGCAACTGTTTGCCGTAGCGGTAGTCGATGTCCCAGAATACGGTGTCTTCAAAGTTGTACGATGCACCGTATATGCACACCCAACCGCATATTACCAATATGAGGTAGAGGGCGACAATCCACCAATCTATACTTTTGAAGAAGTTCCTTCTGCGTGACATTTTTATGCTTTTGGATGTTTTTTATTTATGTGTTTTTGCTGTCGAAGGAATAACAGGTGCCAAACTTGGCAACAAGTTCGATTCCTTTAACCAGGTCTCCCAGTACTGCCGTTTAGGGGTCTCAATTTGCCCGTTCAGGTATTTTTCGGTCATCAGGGCCGCTATTGGAGCTGCCCACGTGGCACCGAAACCGGCGTTTTCCACCACTACGCATATTGCTATTTTGGGGTCGTCTTTGGGGGCGAACGAAATGAACAGGGCGTGGTCTTTCCCGTGTGGGTTTTCGGCGGTTCCCGTTTTTCCGCACATACCCAGGGCGTCGTTCCTGATCCAATAGGCGGTACCGTGTTGTACCACCTGCTCCATACCGTCGATGACCGGACCGAAATGTTTCGGATTGATGGTGCTGACGTGCTTGTTAGTGAAAGCGGTGTCGATGGTAGTTCCGGCTATGCTCTTGATGAGGTGGGGAGTATAGTAGTAACCCTTGTTGGCAATAACTGCCGCCAGATTGGCTAGCTGGATGGGGGTTGTAAGTATTTCACCCTGTCCGATGGCGTCTGAAATGATGGTGGTCGCTTTCCAATGGCGCTCGCCGTATATTTTGTTGTAGACACCCGCATTGGGTATGTAGCCGCGTTTCTCGCTAGGTGCGTCAGTGCCGAGGCGGTAGCCGAATCCCATCGATACTAGGTGCTTTTTCCATGTTTCGAATCCGTTGGCGGCTCCCTTGTATTTGGGGTGGTCTATCATGTCTTTAAAGCCGTAGCAGAAGTAGGCGTTACACGACAGTTTGATGGCGTTAATCAGGTCGAGCGAGCCGTTGTGGTGGCAGCCTACGGTCAGACGTCCGGCATGGAAACCGTGTGTGCACGAGTAGCATTTGTTGGCGTTTACGAACCCCTCTTGCATCAGTACCAGTGTGTTGGCGGTTTTGAAGGTGGAACCCGGAGGGTAGGTCGCCTGTACGGTTCGGTCGAACAACGGTTTGTAAGGGTTTTTTACCAGTTTTAGGAATTCTTTGCTTCGTTTGCGGCCTACCAGTAGCGAAGGGTCGTAGGTTGGTGCTGAAACCATGGCGAGGATTTCACCGGTCTTGGGCTCTATGGCGACAATACTTCCCACTTTGTTGGCCATCAGTTGCTCGCCATAGGCTTGCAGGTCAATGTCGATGGTGGTGGTAATGTCGCTTCCCGCAATAAAGGGTACGTCTTTTGCACCGTCTTCAAATCGGCCTTTCTTCCGGCCGTGTGCGTCGCGAAGCCATATCTTCACGCCTTTCTGCCCGCGTAGGTAGGTCTCGTAGGTGCGTTCCAATCCGCTTAGGCCGATAAAGTCGCCCGGTTGGTAGTAGGTGTCGTTATCTTTCTGTTTGCGTTTGAGCTGTTCGGCCGATATTTCGCCGAGGTCGCCCAACAAGAGGGCTCCGCACGGGTAGCTGTAGTTGCGGAGTGTGCGCTTTCGAACGCTGATTCCTTTGAAACGGAACAACTTTTCTTGGAACGGAGCGAATTCTTCGTCCGAGAGTTGGCTCATGAAGGTTTGTGGCGTATAGGGCGAGTAACCGGGTATGAGCCTTATTTTTTTCATCCGCTCTTCGAAGGTGGCCCGGTCAATGTCGAGCGCGTTGCAGAAACTGGCTGTGTCGATGCCTTTGGCGTCGCGGACAGTTATCAGAATGTCGTAGGCGTCTTTGTTGAAGGCGATGGCTTTCCCGTTCCGGTCTTTAATGACGCCGCGTGGCGGATAGGTTATTTCTTTGTAAAAGGCGTTGTTGTCGGCTTGGTCGCGGTAGCTGGTGTCCATAATCTGCAGTACAAACATGCGCGCCACATAAATGGCCACCACTAATAACATGAAGCCGCCAATGACGTATTTCCTGTTTTGATATGGGTCGTTTACCATGTTTTGTACTTGTTTTCTTGTCGGAGAAAAGTGGGGTGCCCGACTTGTTATTCGTTTTTACTGTGCCGGTATTTGAAGTATTCTACGCTGAAAATCAACAGCATGGTAATCAGTACCGATTCAATCGTCTTTACTGTTGTTTGTCCGGCCTGGTTGAGTGATCCGCTTTCTAAAAAATAGAACAGGGTGTGGTGAATGGTTACCATGGCTGCCGCATATTGCAGATAGCGCGAGCGGCCGAATGTCTGGAACGAGGGTGTCAGCGACGAAATGTCCGAAGGCCCGAGTGCCTTGCTGATCCAGCGTTTCAGATAGGCTATTAAAACGCAGGCGGTAGAATGGATGCCGGGCGTGCTCGAAAAAATGTCGACGACCAATCCGGTGGCGAATGCGGTCAGCAGTAGTGTTATGCGGTTCATATCGGTCGGCAGGTCGATGATGAAGAGAATAAAGAGGAACGGTGTTCCCAACTGAAGGTAGTCGATTCCGTTCAGCACCAGCACCTGTACTGCGATAAGGAGCACCCACTCCGTAATCAGATTTATGTTTAGGAAGCTATTCATTGGCAGTGCCCTCCCTTTCCAGTTTTTTCATTTCTTCGGCGTTCTTAAAGTCAATGATGTCTACATAGACCAGTTTGCTGAAGTCGGGACCTAGGCCGACCTTCAGGTTTAAGAGTTGGTCTTTGCCGCGTTCGTTCTTCTCAATCCGCCCTACGAAAACACCTTCGGGAAATATAGAAGAGTAACCGCTGGTGAGTATGGTATCGCCTTTTGCTATCGGAATGTAGCTTGGAACATCTTCCAAACTGGCATAGCGGTAGTCGTCGCCTTTCCACACCAGAGTGCCGGTTTGGCTCTTGTCTTTTACCTTTACGCTGATGCGGCTCGAAACGTTCAGCACCGGTATCACTAACGAAAAGTGTTCGCTCACCGCACTTACAATGCCTACTACACCTGCCTGGCAGACGACGCCCATTTCCGGACGCACGCCTTCTGCCGACCCTTTGTCGAGGGTTAGATAGTTGTGCGCCTTGGTGAAGGTGGCGTTTACCACACGTGCCGACATGAAAGAGTAATTGTTATCTTCGGCAACCTTCTTGCGCTTGGCGTAGGTCGAGTCTTCGCGGAAGTATTCCAAAGCCTTGTTCGATGCGTAAAGCTGAGTCTTCAGCATGGCGTTCTCGCGTGCCAGTTCCCAATTGGTGTTGCCCAATTCAATGTAGTCGGTAATGGAACTACGCATTTCGTAAAGTCTGCCGGCTATTGTGTTGCTGGCATTCAGGTATTGCCCGTGCTGAAAACTGTTGAAACTGAAGTACAGCATAAGGCTGAGCAGCTCCAACAACACAAAGACAAAGAAGGTTTTAAATATGATAAAAAATCGGATGAGCGTTTCCATCGCTTTGCTAATGCCTATTTAACAACAAAAAACACGTTGCCTTCTGCAGCGTGTTTTATGTTTGTTATTCGTTAAAGAGTAACGTTTGCTGTGAGTGGGTTCCACTTCGGCCTTTTTAACGAATCAAGAACGAGAACTTGTCGGTGTTCTTGAGGGCTACGCCTGTGCCCCGGACCACTGCGTGCAATGGGTCGTCGGCAATGTGGAATTGGATACCAATCTTGTTGGTGAGACGTTTGTCTAAACCGCGGAGCAATGCTCCACCACCTGCCAGCCATATACCCTTGCGGACAATGTCGGCATATAGTTCAGGCGGGGTCTGTTCCAATGCGCTCAGTACGGCTGCTTCAATTTTCGATATCGATTTCTCGATACAGTGAGCAATCTCCTGATACGATACCGGTACCTCCATAGGGAGGGCGGTCATACGGTTCGGACCATGCACAATGTAGTCTTCTGGTGGGTCTTCAAGGGTTGTGAGTGCGGAGCCTACGTTGATTTTGATAAGCTCGGCAGTGCGTTCGCCCACCTTGATGTTGTGCTGGCGGTTCATGTATTCGATGACGTCGGCTGTCAAGTCGTCGCCTGCTATTCGGATGGAGTTGTTAGAGACGATACCGCCCAAGGCGATAACGGCAATTTCAGTGGTACCGCCACCTATATCTACAATCATGTTGCCTTCTGGCATCTCGACATCGATACCTATACCGATTGCAGCGGCCATTGGCTCATAAATCATATACACTTCGCGTCCGCCCGATTTCTCGGAAGAGTCGCGTACGGCGCGCATTTCCACTTCTGTACTTCCAGAAGGTATACCCACGACCATTTTGAGGGCGGGGTCGAACAAGAGGTTCTTTGAAACGGCCATCTTTATCAGACCGCGCATCATTTTCTCTGCTGCGTCGTAGTCCGATATAACGCCATCGCGCAATGGACGTACGGTCCTGATGTTCTCGTGCGTCTTACCATGCATTTGCTGGGCTTTTGCCCCCAATGCTATCATATTTTTACTGCTACGGTCAATGGCGACAATAGACGGTTCGTCAACCACAATCTTGTCGTTGTGGATGATGACCGTATTGGCGGTGCCAAGGTCCATCGCAATTTCCTGTGTGAACGAAAATAAACCCATTGTGTTGGATGGTTTTGTGCTAGGTTGTTATTTGCCTGCGAAGTATGCGTGAATATGGGTGTCGTAGTTTGAAGACACTCCGAATGCCTGTTCTGCGAACCATTTGCGTTCTGCCTTGCTGGTCGATGCACCCTGCTTGTTGAGGATGTCGAGCAATGGCTTGTACTGGTTCTTGCTTGCTACGATGACAACATCGTTGAAGTTCTTTGCGGCTGCACGGATAAGCGAAATACCGCCTATGTCAATTTTCTCGATGATGTCGGCCTCGCTCGCACCGCTGGCTACGGTCTCCTCGAACGGATAGAGGTCTACAATGACGAGGTCGATTTCTGGAATCTCGTATTGTGCCATCTGCTTCTGGTCGCTCTCAAGTTCGCGGCGGCCCAAAATACCTCCGAAAATTTTTGGATGGAGGGTCTTCACGCGGCCTCCCAATATCGATGGGTAGGTGGTGAACGATTCTACTGACTTGCAGGGTACGCCAAGCGATTCAATGAAACTCTGGGTGCCTCCTGTTGAAATCAGCTGAACTCCTTCTGCGTGGAGCTTCTTGATGATTTCGTCGAGGTTGTCTTTGTGGAAAACAGACACTAATGCTGTTTTTATTTTTTTCGTATCAGACATAATGATTACTTTTTTCGAATTTTATGTATGAGATTGTCGTTTCTTACCTTTTATTTGCAAAAATAGAAAAAAGCGCTAATTATTGGCCGATTTGTCACTATTTATTTTCCTATTTTAGCATTATTTAAGTTGAAGGGTGTTCTGAAGGAAAAGACGTAACTCGTCGTTGGGTTCTGTACCCTTCGTCATCAAGAACTTTCCCTCTTTGTCGAGAAGCAGGTACGTGGGGATTCCTTTCACGTCGTAAACGTGCCGGAGGGCATCGGGGTTCGCCACCGTTGCGAATCGCATTTTTCCTTGGAATGGCTTTGCCATTCGCTTTGCGGTTTCCTTGTTGTCATACAGGAAGATATTGACTATTTCAAGGGCTCCGTCGTAGCTGTCGTGGAAACGGCGTAAAACCTGCAGGTCGCGGCCTGTCTTCTCGAGGTTCGAGTTGCAGAAATTAAGATAGACAAACTTGCCTTTGAGGTCCGACAGTTTGAAGGTTTTCCCGTTCGCATCGGTTGCCTCGAAATCGGGTGCCGGCGTGCCGATGTAGTTGACGCTGGTCTTGTTGATGAGGCCTTGTAGCAGTTCTCTGTTGTCCTTGTCCTTTATCACGGTTCCCAGCGTCTGCAGCATGGTTATCACCTGGCTGCGGCTGAACTCTTGGAACGATGTCAGGTCGGCTACCAGTTTGATGGCGGCCAACTCGCGCAACAGCGGATTGGTAATCTTGTAGCGGTGCCTTAAGATTTCCATCATCATTTTCGCATTGTTGTCTACCACCACACGCTTGAACAACTCATACTCTTCAGAACCTATCTGCCCGACTATGAATTCGTTAAAGACGTTGTTGAAGGCGTCCCAAAAAGCGGGGTTGCTGTAATCGGCGCCAATGGCGTTTAGTTGTAGGATGATGGTGTCTTGCATAGGTTGGTTCTCGCCAACGCACATGTTCAACAGCAAGATGTAGCGGTAGCTCTTGAATTTCTCTTGGAAGGGTTTCTTCAGGTCGGTGAAGATGTTCCTCAATTCCCTGACCGACTTCCTGAGCGAGTCGACATTCGAGCCATAGGTGATGTGCTTCATGGTGTAGAAGTCGAATGCGTCTTCAAACTCCATCATCTGGTAGTTGAAGTCGCCACGGCGCATCCCCTCTATGGTTGCCAGATAGTCTTTTGGCGCGAAATAGGGATCCAGTTTCTCAAAGATAGTGC
The DNA here is from genome assembly GCA_002396385.1 of Bacteroidales bacterium UBA4345. Classification (GTDB taxonomy): domain Bacteria; phylum Bacteroidota; class Bacteroidia; order Bacteroidales; family Paludibacteraceae; genus Physcocola. The sequence goes on along the minus strand of DGTD01000018.1, from coordinate 54,428 downwards.
GTTCCCTGTATTCGGGTAAAGATATGGTATAACTCTCGCCCGGCTCAACATACAGGAATGCTTTCGTTACATCGGTGGGAATGAAGACTTGGAGGGTGTGGTCGGTCTCTATCTCAAATTTGAAAGACCCGTCGGCCGCTACGGTTGCCTGTCCGAGCTCTTCTTCCTCGTGCAGCACCTGCTCGCTATATGTGCGTACGGCGATGGTCTTTCCTGCGAACGAGGGAGCGTTCCCGGAAATGACTGTCGTTTTGGCCGCAACATGCATGCCGAAGGCTGCTAACGCTATAATGCAGTAACTTGTTTTCTTCATGGTGTGTAATCTCGGACTGGATTATGTTGAATATCGCAAATTTAATTCAAATGTTTGTGATTTTTATACATATAACGATAAGTGTTGGTATAAATATGCGTCAAATTTGTTTTATTTAACTTAAAATAAGGTATGGCTGGTATTTACTTTGCTTTCCAACAAAAAAACGTTTATTTTTGTATTTGCATTCCGTCGTTTGTTGATGGTCGGTTTGCTCTCGTCCGCAATATTTGCGGAATCAGTGATTTTTGATAATTATTCTTTTGGTGGTTGCATTAGTCAAATGATTAATGCATTTATATTCAATGTTCAATGTGTTATCTATTTTCTACGACAGGAAACAAATAACACTGGGGATGCAGGGAATTTGTGAAAATTCCCTGCATTTTTAGTAAAATTCGAGCCTTGAAAATTTGGTAGTATGGATTTTTATCGCTTATTTTGCACCGCAATTCCGAAAGGGTTACCGAGATGTAGCGCAGTTGGCTAGCGCATCTGGTTTGGGACCAGAGGGTCGGGGGTTCGAATCCCTTCATCTCGACTATAAGCGACTTGATATTTCTTCAAGTCGCTTTTTGTTATCATTATCTTTGTATATGGACGTTGATGACGATAAGGAACCGAACCCTGGTAAGAAAAAGCAGGTGAACGTGTTCCTAAGGGACCAGGAACGGAATATAGACGATGCGGGGACAAATGACAGCCTCGCTATGCTTCCTTGCAAGCTGACGCCTGTTCTGTTGCCGATGTTGCCGATGCTGCTGGTGGTGCTGTGGCTTCTGCAGGTGATGAAGGTGATGCACTGTCAGAGATAGGAGGATTTATTGAAGGAATATTCGATGCATTTGGATAATGTAGGTCATAATCTGCTTCGTTTGAAGGGCGCCGTTCTTGCGGTTCTCATCCTCTCGTCGTGTGCCAATGCCGCCGAACCCGATTCAACGGCAAGGACTTCTGTCTCCGTTTCCGGCTCTGTCGATGGACACAACTTTGTCGATGTGGGGCTTCCTGTGTTGTGGGCTACTGCCAATGTGGGGGCTAAAACGCCGGCCGAGGAGGGAGAAGTGGTCGCTTGGGGCGAATTGGTCTCGAATGTGGAGTTCGATTGGCACACCTATAAATATAGCGGCGATAGCTGCACCTCTATTAAAAAGTACTGTATGGCGGCGGATTATGGACTGGTTGATGCTGTTTCTGAATTGACGGCCGAAGACGATGCCGCAGTCGCTAATTGGAGCGACAACTGGCGAACTCCTACTGAAGACGATTTTAATGCGTTGCGCATGTGCTGCTCGTGGGAATGGGTCGACGATTTCGACAGTACCGGGGTTTGTGGACTCTGGGGAATCAGTAAGATCAATGGTAACACCATCTTTTTCCCTGCTTCCGAGTACGAAGAGTCGAAAGATGACCCTAAAACCTATTTCCAAGGCTGGTATTGGACTGCCTCGCTCGGCTCTGGTGAAAATGGAACGGCTTTACAGTTCGTTTTCAAGAAGGGAGCTAAAATGGAAGATATTGGGGTGATGCCTGTCCCGAGATGCTACGGGCGGCTAGTCAGACCTGTGACAAACAAAAAATGACGTTTTTCTGCTATATTTCGCAAAAAAGCGTCCAATCGTTTGGATAGTTTGAAAAAGAAGACTAATTTTGCAATGCAATAAAGCACTAACGAGATGTAGCGCAGTTGGCTAGCGCATCTGGTTTGGGACCAGAGGGTCGGGGGTTCGAATCCCTTCATCTCGACTGAAAGGCGGTTTGATTTTTCAAGCCGCTTTTTTGTTTTCATACCGTTCTGTCCTACTTTTGTGTAGTTATATAAATTCTTCTGTAATGAGGACACTCTCTACTTCTGAAATTAATGCGTTGCAACAGCAAGGCTGCCTGGCCGACGATTGGACTGCTGTGACTGTTGCCGATGCTTTCAATCCACAATATATCCGAAACGTACGTTTTTCTGGCTCGGTTGAGTTAGGTCGCTTTGAACAGACTTTTGTCGCTGCTGACGGATTCCCCCGACATTCGGGCATCTATAATGCGGTGTTGCACAACTGCAAAGTGGGTGACGACTGCTACATTGGTAACGTTCGCGACCATATTGCCAACTATAGTATCGGAAACAACACCTTTATTAATAATGTCGGTTTGTTGGCTTGCTCTGGGCTCTGCTCTTTTGGTAATGGGGTCAAGGTGGCTGCATTGAACGAGGGTGGAGGACGTGAAATTGCCGTCTGCGACCAGTTCTCGTCCCAACTGGGATACTTTATGGCGATGTTCCGCAACCGTGTGGAGGCAATTAGTCATATAGAGTCGTTGGTTGATGCGTATACAGAAGGGAAAAAGTCGAGTATGGGCACTATCGGCAATGCTGCAACCATTGTTAACTGTGGTACCATTTCGGGTGTGAACATCGGTTCTGGCGCACGTTTAGATGGTTGCTCGCTGTTGCAGAACGGTACGGTCCTTAGTTCGACTGACGCTCCTTCTGTTGTAGGGGCTGATGTGATTGCCCACGACTTTATTTTCTGCAAGTCGGTCAAGGTGACTGCTGGTGCGCAACTGCTGCGCTGTTATGTGGGTGAAGGTTCGCAGGTTGGTGAGCAGTTCGCTGCTACCGACTGTTTCATTTCGTGCAACTGCCAGTTCTTCCATGGCGAGGCGGCTTCTATGTTTGCCGGTCCGTATACTGTCAGCCATCACAAGGCAACTCTGCTGATTGCCATTTCTATGTCGTTCTTCAATGCGGGTAGTGGTAGCAACCAGAGTAACCACGCCTACAAGTTGGGGCCTAACCACCAGGGGGTGCTCGACAGGGGATCGAAGTTGGCGAGTTCGTCTTATTTGTTATGGCCGGCCCATTTGGGTGCGTTTACTACCGTCTTGGGTAGCCATAAGGAGCACCCCGATACTACAGGCCTGCCGTTTTCATACCTTATCGATAACCACGGGGTCCCTTACATCTCTCCGGGGACTAACCTGAAGAGTGTGGGCACGCTGCGCGATGCCGATAAATTTCCTAAACGCGATGGCAGAAGCGAAGGCTGCTCCGACCTGGTGTCGTTCAATATGCTGAATCCGTTCACTATTGCCCAAATATTAAGGGGTGTGGCTGTTTTGGAAGAATTGTTGGCCGAACCAGCTGATGAATATGTATATGGTGGCCTACGAATTAAGGCTAAGTCTGCTACAAACGGACTCGAACTCTACCGCATGGCTCTGAATAAATATAAGGGTGACCTTTTGTTGAGGTGGGAGGCTGAGGGGCAACCTGCGCTCCTGACTGCCCAAAGCGATGTCTGGGTTGATTTGGGTGGACTGATTGTTCCTGCCGATGTGCTCGACCAGATGGGGGCTGTTAAGGATCTGGCTACCGCTAACGAATTTTTTGCCACATTAGAGGGACAATTGTCCGCATACGAATACGGATGGGCGGCTAAACTGTTCCCTGGTTTGTTTGAAGCAAAACAGAAAATGGCGGTGCTCGGCGATTGGCACGAGGCTTGTGTACGTTTAATTAACAGTGCGCTCGACGATGCGAAAAAGGAATTTGCTCCTGCTACAATGTTGGGCTACGGTCTCGATCCTGTGGGTGATTGCAAGGACGCGGATTTCAAAGCCTTGCGTGGCGAGTACGACGAGAATAGTTTTGTTAAGTCGCTCCGTTCTCAACTCGACGAGGTGCATGTGCGCTACTCTGAGGCGGTGTCTGTGTTGTAATTGGCGTCTTGAATGCTTCATCATACAAAACACCCCGTAGGTCAGAACGGCTTACGGGGTGTTTCTGTTTTGGGTGTGCTTACTGCACTGGTACCTGTATTTCAGTCAACCATTCCGATTCGTTTTCCTTGTTCCATGGACCATCGATGTAGCTGAAACGTGGGTAACCAACAATCTGTAGGCCTTGTTCTTGAATGTAGGCGAGCACCTTGGTCATCGATTCCGAGAAGGTGGTATATGGACCGTAGTGACCGTAACACAGTGCTTTTGGAATAGCAGGTGCTTCGTAGAACTTTACAATGTCGGTGTCTTCGTGCATTTCGCCTACGGCTTCACAGTATTCCACATCGATGTTGGTGTCTTTGTGCTCCTTGTCGTGCTCGATGCTGTAGCAGTATTGTGGTTCGGGACAAGTGCAACCCAAACGCATCATTTCAGGACCGATAACACCCACACACAATTCTCCAAAATCGTTATAAGTCTTGATGACTTGGCGGTGACTTGCTACAATACGGCTGGCTATACTCTTAATTTCAAATGTCTGTTTCATATTCATTCTATTTTCTGAGAATTCTTCCAGACTTTGCAGCTCGTTCAGTTGTTGCTGTAAACGCGTTAACTCGTTTATGCACACAGCCATCTTCTGACGGATGGTTTCTAAGTTGGGGCGGTCTTCTCCACGCTCGAAGATGTCGCAAATCTCCTCTAACGAAAGTCCGAGTCTTTTCAGGTGGAGTATGCGGTTCAGTTTTTGTGTCTGGTCTAGCGTATAGTAGCGGTAACCCGTCCACTCGTCCACTTCTGCGGGTGTCAGCAGTCCTAACTCTTCGTAGTGTCTCAGCGTTTTAACGGTTACTCTGCAAAGTTTCGAGAACTCTCCAATTTTATACTTTTTGTTCATTTTCGTAATTGTTTGTTTGCGCATCCATTGAATTACGTTGCAAAGTTAAGCCCTACCCTAAGGTACGAGTCAAGAGAAAATTTCGCTTTTTTCGTTTTATCCTTGGGGTAGGGCCTTTAACTGTTTGTATTACAGCTGTGACTTATCCGAATTTTTCTATCTCGTTAATCACTGAGTCTGGGTCATCGTTCAGCGAGAGGAGCAGGTTTTTGTATTTGCCGGCTTTTGCCAGTTGCTGCAGCAACGGATAAATTGGCATTTCCTCTGTCCAGAACTTGGTGCCAAGGAAGGCCATCGGGCTGGCATAGCCGAAACTGAGGTAGTGGTTCTGTACGGCGTCTTGGAAGATTTCCTGCATGGTGCCGGCACTGCCGGGAGTGTATATGATGCCGCCTTTGGCGATGGTCAGGATGCCGTCTTCACGGATGCTGTTGTCGAAGTATTTGGCTATATGGGTGGCAAACGGCGTGGCTGGTTCGTGGCCGTATAGCCAAGTGGGAACGCCCAAACTGCAGTATTGCGTTTGTTCGTACTTTTCAAGTACGCGGAAGGCGGTGGTTATCCATTCCGAATCTTTGAACGAGGGTGCTGTTTGCAGCATGGCTATGGCATCGGCGGTTTCCGCTTCAGTGCGTCCTGCCATCCATGCGCCCAAATGGGTCGCTTCCATAGCACCGGGTCCGCCTCCGCTAACCATTAGATAACCCCTTTCGGTTAGCTTTTTGCTGATGTCGACAATCTGGCTGAACATATCGTCGGTTCGCAATAGGCCGTGCCCTCCCATAATCCCTACAATTTTCCTCTCGTCGAAGTTGCCCAGAAAGTCGTGCAGGGCATCGCTCATGGCGTGGTCGTGCAGGGCGCGGGCCAGGGTCTCCTTAATGTCGGTGGCTTTCTCGCCGGTCCATTTATAGTGGCGGTAGACGCGTTGGTCGTAGCAGTTCTCGTAGCTGTTGGCCTTCCCAAGATTAAAACCCTCATAGAGCGAGGCCGCATTGTAGAGCGAACTGCGGAACGGATTGTAGGGCATGTCTATCTGTGGAAATATCAGGCAGTTGCTTGATATTAGACGATGATAGCTTTCGGGAAGCGAGCATCCCAGAAAAATGCAGTCTTCGAAACGGAAGGGGCGGTTGGGGCCTTCTATTCTGTTGAAATCGAGATTTTGGAAGGCGTAATGGCTGAAGATGTGGCTTTTGGCTCCTTCCTCGAAAAACTGGTCTAATGTCGTTATTTCCTTATAGTTCATTGGTCGCTTATTTTGTGGACTGTTTCTTCTGCCCCCATGGGGTTTTGCTGTCGAAGGTGTATCCCAAACTCCAGTAGATAAACTGGGCTTTACTCAGCCTTATTGCGCGGATGCCGCAAGTGCCGTAAAGGTGTTTGTTGAAGTTGGCGGCCACACCTACAATCTGGTAGAAACGGCTGGTTTTCTCCACTTCGTGCTTCAAATCGTAACCCAGTTGGCCGAAGTAGTTGAAGTAGGGGGTCCGCAGTTCGCCCTTGGCCGAAAGTCCAATCTGAATGCGGTCGCCGGTAGGTCCGAGGTGCAGGTGGTTGTATACCAATCCGTCGCGGCCAGTCTCTTGGTGTACCGATGCGTTGTTGCTCTCATCGTAGACGAGGTCGATGCTTGGCCCGTAGTACCATTTATAGTTCGGCGAGTAGAGTGGAGCATAACTCAGTTGGAAGACCCGGAACGTATGGTCGTAGTACTCGTTTTTGAGTCCCGAGCCCACAGTGTCCATATAGAGTTGTCGTTTGCTGACGGTGAAGGTGAACTCGTGTTTGAGGTGCTTCTCGTAAGGTGCTTTAAGGTTCATGTTCGGGTAAGTCTCGCGCAACTCGCCAGCGTTTTGATGTCCGAAAGTGTACGAAGGGTCGTCCCAACGGTAGGCCAGTTCCACCATAGGCGACCACAGGTTCATACCCTTGTTCGGAACGTGTGTGGCACCGTTGCTGAAATGGGTGAAGCCGCCTCCCAGTTTAATGTCGAAATGTTTGGCCACTTGCCACTCGAAAAAGAGGTTGAAGCCGATGTGGGCGTTCTCGCGTGAACCGATGGTGATGTTGTCGGGGGCGTTAATGTCGTCGTAGTGTCCCCAATTGGCGCTGTAACCTAAGTTCCATTCGTATTGCAGGTAGCAGCGTTGGCTGAATTCGGCCAACGACCCGCCGTGAAAGACAAAGAACGAGAACGGGTGCCCGTAGTAGTCGCTATCGTCGAAACGGGCGGTGTAGAAGCCTATGCCGGTGTAGGGCTTGTGGTAGTTGAGGTTCATCGGCGAGTTGCCGGGTACGCCTATGGCGAACTTTGTGGCAAAGGCGCGGTAGCCCAGTTTGCGTCCGTCCTGTTTCAGAAAGTCGTTCGTTTTCAGCATCTGTCCCTGATCGTATTTGACCGATATAGATTTCGGCCGTTTGGTGTCGTTCGGGTCTGGCAGGGGCAGGGTTGAATAGGTGTGTGCGAAGGGGGTGATGTCAACCCTGTATGGTTTGACGCTGTCGGTTGCGGTAGAGTCGTTGCCGATAGGGTCCGAGGCGTAGGCCGATGCGGCAATCAGCAGCGTAAATAGGGTAAATGAGCGTTTCATTTTTAGTCGTCTAGCTCTTGGTTGTTATCTTCGTTAATGTCGTCGGTCGGTAGTTTTACCCCCATCTTGGCAGCCCGTTTTTCCCACTGCTCTTTGGCCAACTGCTGCATGTCGATGTTGGCATCGGTTTCATCGGTGATTTCCAAACCGAGAATGGTTTCTAAGACGTCTTCCAGCGTCACAATGCCCTCAACACCGCCATATTCGTCAATCACCAGGGCTATTTGTTCCTTGCTTGCGATCATGTGGTCGTAGAAGCGGAGGATGGAAGTGTGTTCGTAACAGCAGGCAATGGGGCGCTTAATGGCGCGTAGCTTCGCCTGCTTGTCGTCGTTGGCCAGGTGGAGGAGGATGTCGCTTTTCAAAACGAAACCCGTAATGTTGTCGAGTGAGTCGTGGTAGACGGGTATGCGCGAGTAACGTAAAAAGTCTTTTTTGTGGAAGAATTCCTCCAGAGTCAGGTCTTCTTGTGCGGCCAGCACCACCGTGCGCGGTGTCATGATGCTGTGTACCTTGATGCCGCGCATCTTTATGAGGTTGTTGATGATTTTACTCTCGTTTGCGTTGAATACACCCTCTTTCTCGGCTATGTTGGTCATTGCGGCAACCTCTTCGCGGCTGACGGTGGCTGTTGACTTTTTGGGTGAGATGATGCGGGTAAGCAACAGGGCGATCAGTAAGACAGGGTAGGTGATCCAGATATAGAATTGGCAGATGTAGGCAACCGGTATGCATAACTGCCGCCAATAGTGTATACCTATGGTCTTGGGTATAATCTCTGAGAATATCAGTATCATTACCGTCATCACTGCCGAGGCGACTCCGAAAAACTCGGAACCGAAGACTTCGGTAACCTGGGCGCCTACACCGGCGGCTCCGGTTGTGTTGGCTACAGTGTTGAATATAAGGATGGAAGTGGTGGCTTTTTCGGTGTGCTGTTTCAAACTTTTCAACAAACGCCCGCCTTTGCCTCTCGATGCAAGCATCTCGGCATACGAAGTCGATGTGGACAGCATGGTCGCCTCCATTACAGAACATAGGAACGACAGACAGACTGTCGCCATAAGAATGATGATTAACAGTGTCATTAGTGGGTTTTCTTTACTGCAAAAATAGTGGTTTTGCTACAATTTTTAATATTTTTCAACAAAACGGAGACTATATATTATAGATTTTTATAAATTTGCAAAGCACGCGAATATCCATCTGTAGGGTCTAATGTGTTTAAACTGAAAAAGGATGAAAACAAAAGCTTTATTTATAGCCGCTGCTATGCTGCTAGTTTGCAGTTCAGCGAATGCACAGTGTAAGGGCAAATGCCGCAATGGTAAGGGTGTCTATACCGACGTTGATAACGGATGGGTATACGATGGCACATTCAAAGACGGCTTGTTCGAAGGTAAGGGTACCATTACTTATAAGAGTGGTGCCAAGTATACAGGCGATTTCAAGTCTGGCAAACGCGAGGGTAAAGGTACTTACACCTATCCTACCGGTGATATCTACACCGGCGATTTCAAGAATGGCCTGCCCGATGGTAAGGGTATCTATACTTTTGCTACCGGCGACCGTTACGAGGGCGACTTCAAGGAAGGCAAGCGCGAAGGACGCGGTACCTACACTTTCTCAAGCGGTACCCAGCAAATTGGCGAATTTGAGGCTGGTGAGTTGGTTGAAGAAATCAAGATCATCCGTAAAAAGAAGGAATAATCTTTTTTGTTAACCATATAGACAGGGCTGAACCCGAACGGGTTCGGCCCTTTTTCTTATCTTTGTGCCCGCTAATGGGAGAGATGGATATATAGATGATGGCTGACAATAGAAAGGAGAAGAAGAACAGCATCGATATGCTGCATGGTACACTGCTCGACAAAATCGTGCTGTTTGCCTTGCCGTTGGCTGCCAGCAGCGTGCTGCAACAACTTTTCAACTCGGTCGACATTGCCGTAGTCGGACAGTTCGCTGGCAAAGAGGCGATGGCGGCGGTGGGCAGTAACAGTTCTGTCATCAACCTGGTCATCACCTTGTTCGTCGGACTTTCGGTCGGTGCCAATGTGGTTATTGCGAACTACATCGGCCAGCGCAACCGGTTGGGCATCAAGCGGGCGGTCGACACCATTGCAGCTGTGGCGCTCATTAGTAGTGCCATTCTGCTTGTGCTGGGTATTGCCCTGGCGCGCCCCATACTCGAATACATCGACACCCCGGCAGATATTATCGACCTCTCGACCCTCTACCTGCGCATCTATTTTGCGGGCATTCCCTTTATTATGGTCTTCAATTTCGGCGCCGCCATTCTGCGTGGAAAGGGCGATACCCAGCGTCCGCTCTATTGCCTGCTGGTTTCTGGTGTCCTCAATGCCCTTCTGAACGTAGTGCTGGTGGTGGTCTTCCAACTTGGCGTGGCCGGGGTTGGCATTGCCACAGTGGTGGCAAACTGTGTCAGCGCGGTCATGGTGGTGCGTATCCTGCAAACCGAGCGTAACCCCTACCGCTTGGTGGTGCGCCGCCTGAGGGTGCATACGGCCGAGTTGGTGAAAATGGTGCGGATCGGACTTCCGGCCGGGGTGCAGGGAATGGTGTTCGCAGTGGCCAATGTCACCATCCAGTCCTCTATCAACAGTTTCGGCTCGGCAGCCGTGGCAGGGTCGGCGGCAGCCCTCAATTTCGAACATTTCTGTTACTATATTATAGCCTCGTTTGCGGCAGCGGCTGTCACCTTTATGGGACAGAATTTCGCTGCCGGACAGAAACAGCGTTGCCGGCGCATCTTCTTCCACTCCATGTGGTTGAGTTTGGTTTGCTGTGGCGTATTCAATGCGTTGTTCACATGGCAGGAGGCCTTTTTTGTCAGCTTGTTCAATAATGACCCTGCAGTTTGCAAGTTTGCCTACATCCGTATGGAATGGGTGTTGTTGGTGCAGTTCATAGCCAGCAGCTACGAGGTTGCGGCCGGAGCGTTGCGCGGACTCGGCTATTCGTCGCTCCCGGCTCTGCTCACGGTGGTGGGCACGTGTGCCCTGCGCTTGTGGTGGGTCGATGTGGTGGTGCCCTCGCACCACAGTTTCAAGTGGCTGATGGCTGTTTATCCGTTCTCGTGGGTCGTGACTGGTACTATGGTGTTGGCGGCTTATTTCTGGGTGTGCCGTAAGAAGGGTATTTATTAAGGACTGTTTGTTTGCAGATAAGCAAAAAAAGAAGGAAAATTCCCTCCAGACAATCATAATAATAGGTTAAAGAACCTCCTTTTACTTTAAATAATTGATATATTGTATTTTTCCTGTATTAAAATACAGATATCCTATATGTTCCAAAATTCTATTGCGTATAAAAATAGCAGAATAAGCATAAATTAGAGAAGATTTATTTCACACATAAGAATTATTATATATATTTGCACATCATAAGTCATTATGACAATAATGATGGTTGAATACTGTGGTCTATCAATATATGTATAATATATAATAGGTTATACGGTAAGTGCTAGTGTTGAGAGAAAAACAAGAACAATTCTATTTGTGTATTATTATCCGGAGATAATTGCGAGTGGTTTTGCTTGAAGTGTTGGGTGCATGGGTAATGTCTATTTTGTTACCAATTGTTACGCAACTATAAAAATCAACTAATTACTATTTTAATTTCTATTTACAAAAATTTTTATGAAGATTTACAAGTATTTGCTAATGCTCCCATTAGCTTTGATGGCTGTAAGCTGTTCGGATGAGAACAAGGAGATGGTAGAAGAAGAAACAAATGCTAAAAGTTTAAAAAGTACATATTTGGATCCTAATAATCCATATAATTACAGTTTGTGGACTCCAGGCGAAACTATAACTTACTATCTTACTGACGAAAATAATTACCCATGTGATCCTGAATGGAGAGACATGCTCGAAGAATGTATGGATGAGGTGATGACTTATGCCAATATCAAGTTTAAAAGCGTGAGATCTCGTGATAAAGCCCAACTATTTGTTCAGTTCGATTATTCTTGTCGCGGCGGTGGTATTTATACGTTAAGTAAAAGTGGTGGTATTTATACTGGAGATGCCCGTTCTCCAATTGGTAAATCTATTGTTTTAAATTACAGAAAGACAAATCCTGGAACCCCTAATTTTTTAATACTTCTTTCTGATGCAAATGGATTTATGAATACTACAAAGCGTGAAATGAGAAATGCAATCCTTCATGAATTAGGACATGTGTTAGGATTGGATGACGAACGCTATAACAGGAATTTTAATCTGAATTTAAAGCGTGATCGTGTGATTGCAGATTGGGTTCGGGATGGTATATCAAGCGAATGGGCAAATATTTGTTACGAAAGATTTTATGGGTCTCAGAGATCTAATTATTATAATTGTTTCTTATCAAAGGGTTTTGATAAAGAGTCTGTTATGATGGATTCCATCCCTGCTAGTTGGACATATAACGGTCAGGGTATTGGACGTAATATAACGTTATCTACTGGTGACAAAGAAACCCTTAGAAAATTGTATCCTTTTAATTTAAATAAGACTGTAGAATTATTTATCGGCTCAGATGGCTATAATGATGCTATTATAGGTACATGGGATAATTTCTCAGACAAGTCGAAGATTAGATCTAAGGTGGGCTATGGTTATAAAACTCAGATGACTAGTACATATCCGCTATACAAGTGCGTGAAGAAGTCTGATGGAAAAGTTACCTATGCCTTGAAAAAGGGTAATTCGTATTCAAATGGTGTGACTTCAAGTTCTTACACAATTGATAATAATCCTATTGCTTTTGTATATGACTATGCAGGCTATGGTAGAAATGTTCTTGCTGTATATACCAAAGGTAATCGAACGGCTGTTTCGTACCATGCTGATTCTTTCTTGATAAGTAAAGGATATAGCGAAGTTGCATGCTTTGGTGCTGTAAGTTCAACTCCAGAATAATAACTTAGATCCCCGTGCTTTTACATAATTCCGTTATGTAAATACACGGGGATTTAGGCTCAAAAGTCTGGCACATTTTTAGTATTTCAACCAATTATCGTATAGTATTTTGTGATATACTAGTTGGTAAATCGTGTTTTCCCTTATTTTAGTGAGAGAAAACGTTTCAAACGGCAAAGTTTTATTTTGAATTGGCATGCAAGTTTGGCGGCACCAGACTTTTTATCTGATTATAATTATTTTTTTTACATAATAAAAATACAAATATCAAAAACTTTATGAAAAAAATTAATTTACTGTTATTGGCGTTACTATCTCTTGGCTCTTGTAAAGACGAGTTAGATCAACCAGAGTCATTCACGTCGAAAAACATAGAGGAAGATTATTTCAACATTAATGCCCTTTATTCCACAAAACACACAATCTCACAAAAAGAGGCTGAGGAAATTGCTTTGGAATTTGTAAATGGCCCCATCCGAGACGGGAAGAGTAATAGTCTTAAGAGTACGAAGACATTAAAAGTTGCTGGCACCGTTGTAAGATGTAGTGGCAATGGTTTAAAATCCAAGGGGCAAAAACAAGACACCTTAGGATATTTCGTCAATTTTGCCGACAACAACGGCTATGCTTATGTGTGCGCTGATGATCGTGTTGATGCCAGTGTACTTGCATTGTTTGACAATGGTAATTATAAGGGCGAAAACGATACGTTAATCAAACCAGTCTACAATATGATTGACAAGTATGTATCTTTGTCAATCAACAAGTTTGAGGAAAAAAAAGAGCAGCGTCTATTCATGGTAGAGCAGGCCATGAAGAATGGGGAGCTTTGTACAAACTCTTCAAAAAAACAGATGAAGGCGTTATGTTTAGGCACCAGTGATTTCGTTAAAGGACCTTTTATTAAAGCCACACTTGGTCAGGGCTATAATGATTATTTACCTTATTGCAAATGTAGTTATTGTACAACGAATAATAAGAGGGACAAAGTTGTGTCAGGTTGTTTGGCTGTTGCTCTTGCCCAATACCAAGCTTATTGGGGCGATTTGCAAAGCAAATATATAAACAATAAATGGATAAACTGCGGTTTAGTAAATCGCATGCCGACAGCTTCAGAAATAGCCCTAGGTCGGGACTATATAACAAGAGAACCAAAATGTCAACTCATCAGATACTTTTTCAACCAACTTTCAGAAGCGGGCGGCATAGATGAACCAACTCACGCTTATACATCTGCAAAATCGTCAAGTATCGCGAATGTTAGTGGTTTTTTGCGTAATGCAATAAGAGAAACTCCCCATGACTTCAACAGCGAAAAGATTATAACTTGGCTAAATAAATACAACTCTCCTGTGTTTATTGAAGGCAAGGGCGTCGGCACATTCGATCACGTATGGCTGTGCGATGGTGTCTTAGCAAAATATAAGTTTTATATACTCCCGACTAAAATTGAAAAGAAATTCTGTTATTTTCATTATAACTGGGGGTGGGATGGCTCAAACAACGGTTTTTTCCTTGATGAGGTTTTCGTCAACACTAACAAAGTAGGAATTCACTATGACAACGAAAGTAATGACGCTAAGATGAAATATGAAGATTTACAAATGTGGGGGATGGCACCTTATGATTATGAAACAAGAAAACCAAGATACCCATATACTGATTATTGGATACATGGGCAGGACCTTGTTGTAGATGGAGATGTAATTACCATACCATAATCAACTAAACAGATAAAACCTAATAATCGTTATGTTGTAACGTGATTATTGGGAAAGTTAATACCGCTTGTCACACTGGCCTGCATCAACTACTCTCAACAGCGAAAGTTTCACGAACTTTCGCTGTTTTTCTTTTGTGACTTAATGTGAAACCCTCTCCCTAAAACAGGTCGTCAAGTATGAACTCTGTCTGCACCCTGTTGGTTAGCCCATTGTGTTTTATAAATCTGTGCAGAAGGATTGTATAGAAGATAAGGGACACTGTTTTTGTCGGAAAGTGGTAGAAATTTAGACTTTCCGACAATTTTCCACGCTACGATCTCCAAAATATATAACGCTACCTGCATGTATTCGGCAGAAAAAGTGTGATGATTGGTGTGATATTCGGCAGAAAAAGTGTATTTTCTCCGTCTGGTTGTTAGTCTCTGTCTCCAACTTCTTGCAAAAAACATCGTCACAACAAACCAATGTTGCGTAATACTCGCTAAATTTGCGTTAAGCAGAAAAAACGCATAAAATGAAAAAGAATATTGCAATTGTTGCTGGCGGTGACCAGAGCGAACAAGAGGTCTCGCTCCGCAGTGCGGCCGGTATCTACTCGTTTATCAACAAAGAACAGTACAACCTTTACATCGTTACCATCATCGGACAAGACTGGAAGGTGAAGGATGGTGACAAGAATTTCAATATCGACAAAAACGACTTCAGCTTTACAAATGCCGAGGGCCGGAAAATTAAGTTCGCATGCGCCTATGTTACTATTCACGGCGTGCCGGGCGAAGATGGCAAACTGCAGGGCTATTTCGAGTTGCTGAACATTCCTTATACCTGCTGTAATGTGCTGGCGGCCAGCATCACTTTCAACAAGTTCGCGTGCAACCATTTCCTGAAGGCGTTCGGGGTGAATGTGGCCGACTCTGTCTTGGTGAAAAAGGGACAGAAGGTCGATGCCGATGCTATTGCCAAACGCCTCGGTTTGCCTTGCTTCGTTAAACCCAATGCGGGCGGCAGCAGCTACGGCGTGACCAAAGTGAAGAGTGCCGACCAGATTGAATCGGCTATAGAAAAAGCCCTTCACGAGGGCGACCAGGTGCTTATAGAAGGACTGATGACTGGTACGGAAATCACCTGTGGTATTTATAAGACGGCCGAAAAGACGGTGGTGCTCCCTATTACCGAGGTCGTTTCACACAACGAGTTTTTCGATTACGATGCCAAATACAAGGGCCAGGTGGAAGAAATTACGCCTGCACGCCTGAGTGCCGAGGTTACCGCACGTGTGCAACAACAGACGGCTGAGATTTACGACGCTCTTGGTGCCCACGGTCTTATCCGTGTCGACTACATCATCAGCGCCGATGGCACCATCAATCTGCTGGAAGTGAATACCAATCCGGGTATGACGGCCACCAGCTTCATTCCGCAGCAGGTGCGTGCCGCAAAACTCGACATTGCCGATGTGATGGCCGATATTATTGAAGATAGTATCGCTAACTCTTAATATCTCAGATTGATGGCTACAATACAGTTATATCCAAAGTTGATTACCGACGCGCTGTTGAACGTGCGTTATCCTGGCTCGGGTAAGAACATTATAGAAGAGGGACTCTTGGCCGACGACCTCCGCATCGATGGCATGAAGGTCAGTTTCTCGCTGCAGTTCCCGAAGGAGCGCGATCCGTTTGCGGCCTCTTTGGTAAAGGCCTGCGAAACGGCGATTCTGACTTATGTCAGTCCCGATGTTGAAATTAAGGGCAATATCGGCACTATTTTCGCACAACCGAAACACCAGGTTGACCCCGAGAATCCGCTGCCGGGTGTGAAGAACATCATTGCCATCCATAGCGGAAAGGGCGGCGTAGGCAAGAGCACTGTTAGTGCCAACCTTGCCGTCGCCTTGGCTAAACAGGGTTATAGGGTTGGACTGCTCGATGCCGATATCTTCGGTCCGAGCATGCCGAAGATGTTTCATTTGGAAGGGGCGCGTCCGGTTGCCGATGAAGAGGGGAAAATTGTACCAGAAGAAAGTTATGGCGTGAAGGTCCTCTCTATCGGTTTCTTTGTTAACCAGGACGATGCAACTATGTGGCGTGGCGGCATGGCCAGCAATGCGCTCCGCCAGCTGATAACCGAAGGCGCTTGGGGCGAATTAGACTTTTTCCTCATCGACTTGCCTCCAGGTACCAGCGATATACACCTCACCACCATCCAGACGCTTGGGGTAACGGGTGTTGTGGTGGTCTCAACCCCGCAACCGGTGGCTTTGGCCGATGCCCGCAAGGGTATCTCAATGTTTATGAACGAGAAGGTGAACGTACCTATTTTGGGCCTGGTGGAAAATATGGCTTGGTTTACACCCGCCGAACTACCAAACAACAAGTACTATATTTTCGGTAAGGAGGGTTGTAAGCAACTGGCGGAGGAGCTGAACGTGAATTTGCTGGGCCAGATTCCTATTGTGCAGAGCATTCGCGAGGGTGGCGACGACGGCCGGCCAGTGGCTTGCGACGACAATACGGCAACCGGTATGGCTTTCAGCCAGTTGGCAGAAAATGTTGTAGCTGCGGTGAATTATCGCAACGAAAATTTAGTTGCTACGGAGAGAGTGCGTGTTCATAAATAAATTTTTTATATATTTGTGACCTAATGAACAGAAATTAAAACATATTAGTAATTTATTTAATAGGAATTATGAAAACAAAGACTTTCAAATTTTTATTTTTTGCGCTTCTTAGCGCAGTCGTAGGTGTATTCTCTGCTTGTAGCAGCAGCGATGATGATGAATTGGGCGATCACTTCGAGCGTACCGCACTCTCTTTCAAGAATGCAATTGATGATGCTCAGGAAAAAGGTGTCAACTACCGTATTGTTGACTATCGTAAAAAGTCAGAATACGATGCAAGCCACATTCCAGGTGCTGAATGGGTTATGGAAGGTACCACAAAAAATATGAACGACGGATCTTATGCCGCTGCATTGAAAAATGCATACGGAACCAGCACCAAGTTGTTCCTTTATGGTAGCAATAACTCCGTGCTGATGATGACTTTGGCCGGTAGCGTATCGAAAGGTGGTTTTGGCAAGGAAAACACCAACATCTTGGTTGGTGGCTTCGACGCTTGGGAAAAGGCTGGTTACCCAGTAGAATAATCTGGAGACGGATTTTATAGAATAATTCAGAGGCGGATTTTTGCATCCGCCTCTTTTTTTGTATGTCTGTAAAAACCGCTAAATTTGTATTATTAAAATACGTATAAACAAGCAGAAGATGGCAAAAGAAGAAACGACCCCTATGATGAAGCAGTTCTGGGAAATGAAGGAAAAACACCCAGGCGCAATTATGCTGTTCCGTGTGGGCGACTTCTACGAAACCTATGGCGAGGATGCTATTGTTGCTACCGAAATTCTGGGCATTACCCTGACTCACCGCTCTAATGGGGGCGCAAAGCCGCTGGAAATGGCCGGATTTCCCCACCATGCCCTCGATACCTATCTGCCCCGTTTGGTGCGCGCGGGCAAGCGTGTGGCCATCTGCGACCAGTTGGAGGACCCGAAACTGACCAAGAAACTGGTGAAGCGGGGAATCACAGAACTGGTGACTCCGGGGGTCTCCATTAACGACAACATCCTCAATTTTAAGGAGAATAACTTCCTGGCGGCTGTCCATACCAACAAAAAAGCCGGTATGGCGGGGGTCGCCTTTCTTGATATCTCTACAGGCGAATTCCTGACGGCTGAGGGTTCTTACGAGTACGTCGACAAGTTGCTCAACAACATGAACCCCAAGGAAGTGGTGTACGAGAAAGGGAAAAAGGCCGAATTTGAAGAGCACTTCGGTAACAAGTACTATACTTTTGAACAAGACGACTGGATTTTCACCATCGAGAGTGCCAACGACCGCTTGCTCAAACATTTCCAAACGACCAATCTGAAGGGTTTTGGTGTCGCCCACCTGACGCTGGCCGTCATTGCCTCGGGTGCCATTCTCTATTACCTCGATACGACCCAGCATACCCAAATCGGCCATATCACCCACCTCTCGCGCATCGAAGAGGAGAAGTATGTGTGGCTCGACCGGTTTACCATACGTAACCTCGAGCTGTTCGGCTCTATGTTCGAGGGCGGCAGCTCGTTGGCGGCTACCATCGACCGCACCAGCTCGCCTATGGGCGCGCGCTTGCTGAAACGTTGGATCTCCTTCCCGCTGAAGGATGTGAAGCCTATCCAGAACCGTTTAGACGTGGTCGACACCTTCTTCCGCGAACCTGAACTTGCCGATACTATCGGTGGCAGCCTTGGTGTGATTGGCGATCTGGAACGTATTATATCAAAAGTGGCTGTTGGCCGTGTGAATCCGCGCGAGGTGGTGCAGCTGAAAGTGGCTCTGAAGGCACTGGAACCGCTGAAACGCGCTTGTGAAGCGAGCGAGTGCGAGCACTTGCGCAAGATTGGCGAACAGATTAATCCGTGCCAAAGCATCAGCGGGAAAATTGAGCATACGCTGCTCAACGACCCCCCTATTCTGGTCAGCCGTGGCAATGTGATTGCCGATGGGGTGGATAGCGAACTCGACGACCTGCGCAAATTGGCCCACAACAGCAAACAGTACCTGGCCGACATTCAGGAACGCGAGTCGCGTGAGACGGGCATACCGAGCCTGAAAGTGGCATACAACAACGTGTTCGGCTATTACATCGAGGTCCGTAATACCTACAAAGAGCAGTTGCAGCAACTCATCGACGAGGGTAAGGTGACGGGCTGGGTGCGCAAGCAGACGCTGGCGGGTGCCGAGCGTTACATTACGCAGGAACTGAAGGAATACGAAGAAAAAATACTTACGGCGGAAGACCGCATTCTGGCTATCGAGGGCCGGCTGTTCAGCGAACTGGTCCTTGAATTGGCCGACTTTATTCCGGCCATCCAACTCGATGCCAATCTGGTGGCGCGTGTCGACTGTCTTTTGTCGTTTGCCCATGTGGCTAAGGAAAACCATTACGTGCGTCCTGTGGTGAACGATGGCGACGCCATTTCTATTACACAGGGCAGGCATCCGGTCATCGAGAAACAGTTGCCGATGGGGCAGACCTACATCGCCAACGACTTGTTCCTGAGCAGTAGCGACCAACAGATAATGATGATTACGGGGCCGAATATGGCCGGTAAGAGCGCACTGCTCCGACAAACAGCCCTTATTACCCTGATGGCGCAAATAGGTTGTTTCGTACCTGCCGACAGTGCTACTATCGGCGTGGTCGACAAGATTTTCACCCGTGTGGGGGCCAGCGACAACATCTCGATGGGTGAGTCTACCTTTATGGTCGAGATGAACGAGGCGGCCAGCATTATCAACAACCTCTCGGAACGTAGTCTGGTCCTCTTCGACGAACTCGGACGTGGTACTAGCACTTACGACGGCATCTCTATTGCCTGGGCTATTGTGGAATACATCCACGAGAATCCGAACGCGCATGCCAAGACCCTCTTCGCTACGCATTACCACGAGTTGAATGAAATGGAGAAGACCTTCAAGCGCATCAAGAACTACAACGTGCAGGTGAAGGAGATTGACGGTAAGGTCATCTTCTTGCGTAAGTTGGTGCGGGGGGGCAGTGAACACAGTTTCGGTATTCATGTGGCTAAAATTGCAGGTCTGCCTAAAAATGTGGTCGACCGTGCCAACGAGGTGTTGCACCAGTTGGAAACGGCTGCTGGCGGCTCTACCGCTATGGCCGACAAACCTAAAACAGAAGCTATAGGGACACCTTCGGGTATGCAGCTCAGTTTCTTCCAACTCGACGATCCGGTCCTCTCGCAAGTGCGTGACGAGATTATAGGCTTAGATATCAATAATCTGACCCCTATGGAAGCCCTGAACCGTCTGTTCGACATTAAACGTATTGTAACGGGCAAACAAGACTGGGTGAAGAAGTGAAAGTGAGAAGAAAACCGTATAAAAAACGCTATCCGAATAGGGTAGCGTTTTTTCTTTTATCCTTTCCTTACAATAATAACATTTTCGGTGCTGAGGTCGTTGTTGTAAAGCAGTATTGTTTTTGTGCCCCTCGTTCCTGCCTTTAGTGTCGCATAGGCAGGTAGTTGCTGTCCGCTGAGTACTTTTACTGCCATCCACAAGGCAAATGACTGTGCGGTCGGGTATTCTCCGCTCAGGTGCTTGTAGGCGGCGATTGTAGCTGTCGGGAACAGTTGCTCGATTCCGGCATAAGAGGTGTCGTCGGTCAACTGGTCTCCTTTTCGGCCTACAAACAGTAGGTCGATGTCGTTGGTGGTCAAATTGTATTGGTTCAAGAGGTCGGTAACCCACTTTACCGATGCTTCCGTGCCGAAGTTCATTTTGCTTTCCGAGGCCACCAACTCAATGTTCTGACGGTCGGGCCGGTTGCTTATACAGAAGAAACCCGCACCTTCGCCCATTATGGCGCCTGGCTTTTCGGCTTTCAGCAAATCGAGGTTGTTTACGGCTTCTTTCCGCCAGTATTGGTCACGGTCGAATATTTTGAACGAAAGGGCCGAAAACTCGTCAATAGCTCCTACCAGCGTGCATTCGCTTGTCCCTTCTTCCAGCAGCAGCATAGCGTCGCTTAAAGCCGATTCCAGCGAAGCGGCTTCTTGCAGGTAGGTCATATTGTAGCCTTTTATCTGGCTGGCCATCGCAATTTGTCCGGCTAGGGTGTTGTGGCCCGAATTGATGAAAGGGATTGGCGATAGCAGTTCCTCGGGACCTTCGCTGCATGCACGCATAAAGTTCTCCAAGTCGCCCGTACAGCCTTGACCTGTTCCTACAATGACCGAGTCGGGTTTTACTTCCGATTCGTTGATGCACAAATAAGAGGTCGCCAAACCCATTTTCAAGATGTGGCTCATCCGTCGCAGACGGACGGGCGGTATAATCTGCTTGTAGTCGGGTTCGGCACATAGCAAGTACAAACTTTCCGTAATGATGGGTTCTTCTGGAAATGTCCCTTCAAAGGTCTTTTGTGGGGATAGAAGTGCTGACGAAATGATGTAAGATGCCATGTCTTTTTATATTTTGCTGAATATGAGAGAGGTGTCGTTTCCGCCGAAACCGAAAGAGTTCGACAACACGTGGTTTACTGTGGCAGATCTTGTTTCCTTTACAATGTTCATGCTGGTCTCGCTCATTGGCTGCAGCAGGCGGCAGTTTCCCCAAACTTGCTGCTCTCTGATGGCCAGTATGGAAAATACGGCCTCGAGTGCGCCACAGGCGGCCAGTGTGTGGCCTGTGTAGCCTTTGGTGGAAGAAACGGGTGTCTGGTCGCCAAACAGGTTGCCAATGGCGTTCGATTCCGAAAGGTCGTTGACCTTGGTGCCTGTGCCGTGTGCGTTGATGTAGCTGATGTCGCCAGCGCTTAAATGGGCAATAGCCAGCGCGTCGCTGATGGCCTGTTGGGCGCCTTTCCCCTCCGGAGAGGTCGCTGTTGCGTGGTAGGCCTCGTTTACGTTGGCATAACCTCTCACCTCGCCATATACCGGTTTGCCTTTTGCCGCCTCTTCACTTTCCAGCACCAGATAGGCGCCAGCTTCGCCGAGGCTTACACCGTCGCGGTTCTCGTCGAAGGGACGGCTGCCGGTTGGCGAGGCTATTTCAAGGGCGTTGAATCCGTTAATCGAGAAACGTGCCAGTGAGTCGTTACCTCCGACCAGCACGCGTTTCGCTTTCCCGCTGCGTATGAGCCGTGTGGCCAGCATAATGCCGTTGGCACTGCTCGAGCAGGCTGTGCTGATGGTGTATTGACGCCCGTTTATGCCCAGTTCTTTCGCTATGTCGAGCGGAATCTGGTTGGCATGGAAATACTTCAACAGGGATTGGTGTTCTTCCGGATGCTGGTAGATGTTTTCTGTAATCTCTATGGCAGCGTTCGTTGAACTGCTGATTAGTTGAAGGTCGCTTCTGTCTGACAGATGGGCTGTCTCCAGGGCTTCTTTTGCGGCAATCAGTCCAAGCAGGAATGTACGGCTGTAGGTAACACCGCCAGGTAAACCTGCTAAAGAGGTCAGTTCTTCGTTTGAATGGGGTATCTCGGCAACAGGAAGTTTTATTGCCGATTTCAGAAACTTAGCAGAAACAATATTATTTGTCCCTTTCCGTAACGATTGCAGCTGTTCCGCAATGTTATTGCCGATGGCACTGATGGCGCCTATACCTGTGACGAATACCCTATTCATGTGTCTTTTGCAGATTAGGCTTTTCCGTTGTCTTCTATAAATTTAGCCATAGTGCGGACCGACGCTAAAATTTCGCGGCGCTGGCGAGGGTCCTCAACCTTGATGCCGTATTCCTTCTCTAACAAGAGGATTAATTCAATAGCGTCGATAGAGTCCAAACCCAAACCCTCTCCGAAAAGGGGAGCGTCTGCGTCAATGTCGGCTGGTGTGATATCTTCCAATGAAAGGGCTTTGATAATCTGGTTCTTTAACTGCTCGATAAGTTCTTCTTGTGTCATAAGTATGTGTATTGATAATTATTTGTTATTTCGATGTTAGTTCGCGGAATACGTCTTCCATACTCCGTTCTTGCTGTTTCAAGGTCTTTATGGTGCAGTTGTGGCTGACTGCAAACTTAAACAACTGTTCCGACAGGTCGGTTGCCGCACTGACCAGGTACCCTTGTTCGCCAATTGGCTTGACTTGTGCACCGGGGTGGATGGCCTTCAAATCGCTGACCGACTGCGGTGTGCTGAATTCCACATAGATGGTCACCGCTCCTTGTTGGTCGGTTTGGGTGACAATCTCTTTCTCGGTCTGGTCGGCCACAATCTTCCCCTTGTCGAGAATGATGACGCGGTCGCAAATGGCGCTCACCTCCTGCATAATGTGGGTGGAAAGCAACACGGTCTTCTCGCGGCCAACTTCTTTGATGAGGTTGCGCACTTCAATAATCTGGTTCGGGTCCAAACCTGTTGTAGGCTCGTCCAGAATCAGCACTTCCGGGTCGTGAATCAGGGCTTGCGCCAAGCCAACACGCTGCCGATAGCCTTTACTGAGGGCACCAATCTTTTTCTTGTATTCGCGGGTGAGGCCTGTCCTCTCAATCATATCGTCAACCCGTTTGCCCGGATTCTCTACTTGGTAGAGTTCGGCCACAAAGCGCAGGTATTCCTTCACAAACATGTCGAGGTAGTTGGGGTTGTGCTCGGGCAGGTAGCCAATCTTCCTCCGGATTTCCATCGGATGTTCGGTAATGTCGAGTCCGCAAACCTTCACGGTTCCGCTTGTAAACTTGCGGTAGCCGGTAATAACCTTCATGGTGGTCGATTTCCCGGCACCGTTGTTGCCCAGAAAGCCGACAATCTCTCCACTGCCGATGCTGAAACTGATGTCGTTGAGCACCAGTTGCTGGCCGTAACTCTTAATGAGGTGTTCTACCGTTATTGACATATTTTTATTCCTTTCGTTCTTTTATTTTCTGCCGAAATCGGCTGGAATTTCGCCCCAGACTTTCGTCTGCCACTTCCTTATCTCGGTGGTATAGGTGTTGTTTTGCAGCCATTTCTCGGCGCGTGCCACAATGGCAAGCAGTTCTGCGTTTTTGGCGTTGGGCTGCAGCTTGGTCTTGCACTTTTTCTGCCTTACCCAGCTTATGGCGTTTATGCTGTCGCTGTACAGAATGTAGGGACAGTTGCGCTGTTTCAGCAGGCTTAAACCGTGCACAATGGCCAGAAACTCGCCGATGTTGTTCGTCCCCTCAGGAAACGGACCGACGTGGAAAATCTCGTGGTTGTGCGCAATGTCTACACCCCGGTATTCCATTTTGCCGGGATTCCCACTGCAGGCGGCGTCAACAGCAATGGCCAGCGTTTCGTAACCGGCGGTTTGCGCCTGCTTCAGATCGGCCTCCTGCTTAATAGTGCGGCTCGAAGGGTGCACATGCTTCTCCCAACCGTCGGCGTAGGCCTGTTGGGCTTCTGCAAGGGTGGAATAGCTTTTATAGCGTGACCCAATGACCCCTTCCACCATCGCTTTGCAGTCTTCCCAGTTTGTGTAGATGCCGGGTCTCAACCCCTCCCACACAACGTAGAATTTTTGCTTTTTTGCCATAAAGCGCAGACTTATTGGGTGATGTCGAGGCCGTCGAGCACTTCGTAATAAGTGGCAATGGCATCGGCAATCTCGTCAATTAGAATAAATTCGTTGGCGGTGTGCGAGCGTGAACTCTGCCCCGGACCCATCTTTACGCTAGGAAAGCGCATAAGCGCCTGGTCGCTGAGGGTTGGTGAGCCGAATGGCTCCTTCCCTAACTCGAGGATGCGTCTAACCAACGGATTTTCGGTACTGATGCCGCTCGAACTCAAACGGAACGAACGGGCTTTCAGCTCGCTACCGAGGTGCTGCTCCAAATGGTGGAAAATCTCCTCGTTCGTGTAGCACTCGTTGCTGCGTACGTCAATCACGAAAGTACATTTGTCGGGAATGACGTTGTGCTGGGTGCCGGCCTGAATCATGGTGGTGGTCATCTTGACGGGGCCGAGCAGTTCGCTTTGTTTGGGTAGCGGATGACTGCAAATCCACTGTATGTCTTCAAGCGCCTTGTAGATGGCGTTGATGCCTTCGTTTCGGGCGGCGTGTCCGCTCTTGCCGATGGCGGTGGCGTCAATCACCATCAGCCCTTTTTCGGCAATAGCCGGCTGCATGCCGGTAGGCTCGCCCACCAGGGCCAGGTCGATGTGGGGCAGGTCGAGCAAAAGGCTCTCCATGCCTTGTTTGCCGCTGACTTCCTCTTCTGCCGATGCGGCATAAATGAGGTTGTATTTCTGGCTGTGCTGGGTAAGCAGGCCGAAAACAGCTAGCAGAGAAACAAGTGATGCTCCGTCGTCGTTACTCCCAAGCCCTATTATTCTGCCGTTCTCCTCAATGGCGCAGTTGGGCTCTGTCTGCCAGCCGGCAACGGGTTTGACAGTGTCGATGTGGGCATTGATGAGCAAGGTCGGCTTCTGTGCGTCCCAGTTGGGGCTCATCGTCCACAAGTTGTTGTCTTTGCGGTAAGTTTTCAGTCCGCGCTGTTCCATTGCGTGCTGCAGATAGTCGGCGGCTTCCGTCTCGTTACGGCTGGTGCGCGGTATGTTGATAAGGGCTTTCAGCAGGGCCACTGCTTCGGCCGTTTCTCTCTCAAAACTCATTAGTTTCTCTGTTTGCCTTTTATTACAATTACAAAGGTAAGCAAATAAGGCTAAACTGCAAAAAATAGAGGCTGATTGCTATGTGTGGGTGCGGTCCGCTTCCAATTTGTTTCTGGTGCTATTCTGCCATGTATATTTTTGCGTTAATCTTCACCCAGTCTTGGATTTCGTCGTCGTTAGTGACTGATAGCGTTTGTTCCGGCATAAAAATTGGCTTTTTTGTTCTGGCAGATAGGGGCCTGTTAATTTACCGAAAAATACTCAAATTCGGTGGAATGTACAAGGGGCGTTAGAATAAACAGCAAGTGTTATTGGTTTGCGCCTGCTCTGCCTGTGGTGTAAAAAAAGTGCCCACCGAAGTTTTTGTCTTCAGGTGGACACTCCAACTCAAATCATCTTTTTTGATGAACACAACTACTTGATAGCTTTCATGTAAAGCTTAACTATCAATTACTTGAAAAACCTAACTGTCTTTACTGTTTTTGCTGTGTCTACGCTAAGAATGTAAACGCCATGTTCTAAACTCTTATTTATATAGATCTCATTTTTTCCTGCGTTCACGTTATACGAAACAGTCTCTAGTCTCGCACCAGCCGCATTGAAGATGTTGATGTTTACGTTCTGGGCCTTTTCTGCGTAGTAGTTGAGCGTTATGCCGTCGGCTGTGCTTACAATCAGAAGCTGCTGGTCTGTATTGTAGGTTAATTCGTTGCCGGTAGGCTCGTAAATATCTTTGTAGTCAAGCAGGTAGTAACAAGCGTTCTTGACGATTGTCAGTCCGTCTTCGGTAATGAGGTTGTATGAGCTAGAGTTCAGACCGATTTGGACGTATGGCTCTTTCTTCTCGGTTCCAGCAACAGAAGCTCCGCGTCCCATTTCAAAAATGCAGACCTGGTCTTCTCCCTCTACCTTTGCGATGGTGTGGATAGGTCCGGTTGCCTCTGTCAGCGATTCCGGATTCATGTAGGTAAGCGCCTTGGTGTTGACATCGCTGAACATCTTCACCATGTTGTTCCCGTCGAAAGTCACATCCTTGAAAATAGGGTGGTTTTTGAACTTCTCGTCAACTACAACCGATGTGGCGGTGGTATTGTCGCCATAGCCGTCTTTCGCCCAGTTCCAAGCGCCTTCTGCATTTTTGTAGGCGTGTACTTTCATACTCAGCATTGGAATATTTAACGATTCCAGTTCTGCTACTATTGGAGCCGTAGAAGGAGTGAACTCGCTGATGACCACCAGGTTGAATCGGGAGAAGTCGACATTGCTGTTGGTTGCGTCATACTCGCGGATGTACATATCGTCGCAATCTTTCAAGGCTGCCAGTATTTTGTCTTTCGCATATCCTTCTGCCGAGAAATCGGTGATATAGGCCACATTCTTCAAACCTTCTGGCACTACAGAAATGCTCACTTCCTTTGTTACAGGTGTGCCTTCGCCGGTTGTGCTTATTTCGAATGTCGCACTTTCTTTTACCGACCCCTTCAATATGTAAGAGTTTCCTTCTTTTACAAGGGTCAGGCCTTCTGGCAGTTTCGATACCTCAACGCCAGTTGCTGAACCGCCGTATACGAAGGAGATTGGCATAATGCCCTCGCCTGCGAAGACCTCCTGGTTCAATTGGCCGGTAACGTCCAGTGTAGGGGTGCTGACGCTCTTACCCGGGTAGTAGATGTCTGGTTGCTTAACCTTGTCTACACCGTCGCCGATGTAGAAACCAAGGTGCGGAGGCTGGTTGTATGAGGAGTTTTGCCATGCTACACCGCAACGGTAAACGGGGTCGTGCATCAGTGTGAAAAGTCTGTATTTCGACTCGATGGTGGTGGTGTAGATGTAAATTTTGTCGCCGTCGTGGTAGATGACCTCTTCACGCCAGTCGCCGAAAAGGTCGGCCGAGAGGCAAGGGGTGTTTTTGGTACCGTTGCAGGCGTTGCCCTTAAAGGTGATGAGGCGGTCGGTTCCGTTTCCGTTCCATTTGTCGCATTTTGTACCGTCGAGCAACTCGTCTTGCAAGTCACCGTCCCAGTAGATGCGGAAGTTTACACTTGGCTTTTTGGTAGAGATGCTTTTGCCTTTGCAGTCGAAGACGCTCTCGTCAGAAGAGCTCCACATTTCAAAACCCCTGTGTTTAGCGTCAATGTCTGCTGACATACCTCTTCCGTTGTCGGTACCCGTTTTCTTTCCGAAAATCACCTTGCCGGTTTTCAAGTCTCTGAGTTCGTATCCATAGGCAGAACCTTTGTCTTCGTGTACGAACCAGCCTTCCATTCCAGCACGGTCGGGATCCATATCTGAAACGTGCATAGCGTCACCATGTCCGTATCCGGTTCTGTAATAGAGCTTGCCATCGTCGTCAATACAGGCCGAACCTAAAATAATCTCGTCCTTACCGTCGCCGTCCACATCGGCTACCGAAACGTTGTGGTTGCCATCACCATAGGCACCTTGGCCTTTCTTGTCGGAATTGTGGTACCAGCGGAGCACCAGTTTCTTGTTGACGAAATCGTAGGCGGCGAGTGTTGTGCGGGTGTAGTAGCCACGGCACATAACTACGCTTGGATGTACACCATCGAGGTAGGCCGTACATGCGTTGAATCGGTCTACGCGGTTGCCGTAGGTGTCGCCCCAGTCTCCAACTTTCCCTCTGCCAGGCATGTAGGCTACGGTGTGAATCTCTGCACCTGTAGCGCCGTCGAAGATGGTGAGGTATTCCGGGCCGTCGAGTACGTACCCGTTCCCGTTGCGGTAGTCGGCGTTCGGGTTGTCGTTACCCATAATGACGTTTTTGCCCTTTCCGTCTTTGGTGCCTGGAGCCGTTTTGCAGACCATTTCGCATTTTCCGTCACCGTCGTAGTCGTAGACTTGGAACTGGGTGTAGTGGGCACCGGAACGGATGTTTATACCGAGGTTTATCCGCCATAAGAAAGTGCCGTCTAACTTGTAGCAGTCGATAAGGGTGTTGTCGGTTTTCCCGCTTTGTGAGTTGTCTTTCGCATTGTCGGGATACCATTTTACGAAGAGTTCGTATTGGCCGTCTCCGTCAACGTCGCCCACACTCATGTCGTTGGCGGCATAGTTGGTGCCCGGACGTTTGAGCGTCAGGGTCTTGTACTGTTGTCCCCAGGGTGTTACGGCTTGTGATGCGTCAATTTCCTTTCCGCCAAGTACGGTCTTAACCACATATTTCGAATTAGCGGCTCCTGCCGCATCTCTATAGTTGGTTTTGGTGGTGATAGGCGTGTCGTTAATCTTTTTACCGTCTCTATAGATGTTGAATCCGGCTGACGGGTCGTCGGTTCCTAGAAACCTCCAACTGATATAAACTCCATTGTTCACCTTCACTGCAACCACACCACGGTCGAGGTATTCCATCTGCCTGCTGGCAGAAAAGGCGTTGCTTGTACAGGTAAACAATACTAATAGTAAAGCAAGTTTACAATATGAAAGTAATGTGTTAACCATGATATTAAAGTTTTAGTAGTTAATGCTGATACAAAATTAGTATCATGCTGAAATCCAATTATGTAAAATTGACTCATTCATATGTAAAATTGCTCCAACCCTGTTTTTTTACTTGATTTTAGAGGGCGGACAGCCAAATGCCTCTTTAAATTTTTTGCTGAAGTAGAGGGGGTCGTTAAACCCTACCGCATAGGCCACGTCGCTTACAGTCTCGCTTCCCGAGAGTAACAGTTGCTTTGCCTTGTTGAGCCGGTAGTCCGACAATATTTCTACTGGCGATTTGTCGGTTAGCGATTTCAACCGGCGTGTTAGTGTCGATTTGCTAAGTCCCAGTGCGCTTGCTATGTCGTCGAACGAGTAGCCCGGTTCTTGGTAATGTTCTTTTACCACATCAAGCAGTTGGTCCAATAGTGGGTTTACTTCTTCCTTTTTCTGCTCTTCCCCGTTCATGGCTTTCAGCAGTACCGATAGCTGCTGCTTTTTCAGCACTGAGAGGACGTTGCAGACCTTCATAATGATTTCCTGCTCGTTGAAAGGCTTGGGTATATAGTCGATGGCTCCGCGCGAGAGACCGCGGATGCGTAGCGCCTCTTCGTTTATAGCGGAAATAAACAGAAATGGGACGTTCGAGGTCACCGAATTCTCTTTTATGGCATCGAACATTTCCATTCCATTCATTTTGGGCATATCAACGTCGCTCAGAATAAGGTCGGGTATGTTGTTCTTTGCCAACAGCAGTCCGTCTTCTCCGTTATCGGCAGTGAGGACGTTCACAAATTTCGACAAAAGGGCTTTAAGGTGGAGCAAGATTAGCGGATCGTCGTCCACAACCAGAATGGTTTTCCCTTCCAGAAGCTCTCTGTTTATTTCAATGGCCGGGGTGGCGGCAGTCGTCCGCTTGGTCTTTTTCTCTATTGCTTTCCCGGTTAAAACGAGTTCAACGTCTATAGAGGTTCCTTTCCCTATCTCGCTTTTTATATCCAGCGTTCCCTGGTTCTGTTTTACAAACTCTTGTATGATGCCGAATCCCAGTCCGTAACCTTTTTCCGAGGCGGTCCCCAAATGTGTTGTACGTATGCCGGAGAGGAGTTTGCCGATGGTTTCCTGAGTCATACCCACCCCTTCGTCTTTAACCGAGATGCGTGCGCGCCCGTCTGTTTCGCATCCTTCCAGCTTAACTGTAGCACCTTCCGGACTGAACTTTATGGCGTTCGTCAGCAGGTTTCTGACGATGGTCGACAGCATTCTCGGGTCGGCATAGACGTAGTGGTTTATGTTTATGTCAACGTTCAGTTTCACACGTTTGTCGCTGAGCATTCCGTGTGCCAATGCGGCCACTTCTGCCACAATCTCCTTTAGGTCGATGTCCTGATATTCACAGGTGGCTGTAATCTTGTTCTCGGTTGCCCAATCCAATAGTTTTAGCATCTGTCCTTGCAGAACAGACGATGCGTGGTAAACCTGGCGGAGCAGGGTGTTGTCTTTCGCTTCTTCGGTACGCAGCAGGTCTTCCAGCGAGCCTACAATCGAGAACATAGGGTTCTTCAGGTCGTGGGCAACAATAGAAACCAGTTGGTCTTTGTCTTTAAGCGCACTGTGCAGCATCTCGTTTTGGAGTTCCACTTCTTTTTCCCGCTGTTGGAGCGACAGGTTGGCTTCGCTCAGTTCGTGCGTTCGTTCTGCCACTTTCTGTTCCAATTCCTTTTTCTGCCGGGTTATGGTGCGGATACGGTAGTAGAAGAATAGTATTGCAGCGGTAACAATGCACAGGGTGAGCAGGGTGTAGAACCACCACGTGCGCCACCAGGGCGGTGACACTTGAATACCCATTTGCAGTCCTACTCCGTCTAGCAGTTCGCCTTTGCTGAAGAAGCGGACTTCTAATTGGTAATCGCCAGGCGATAGCTGGGTGATTGCTATTGAATGGTCTTTGTCGACAGGTACCCAGGTGGTGTCTAGGCCGCCAATTCGGTAAAATGCGTTGATGGAGTTGCGGAAGTCGAGGTTGACAACATCAAATTTCAAACTGATGTCGGTCTGGTCGTAGGTAAGGCGCAGTTGGTCAAGATACGCTAGTGAGGTCGGAAGCAGTCCCGTGCTGTCGACTTTTACCCTGACCCCGCGCGAATAAAGGTCCGACCACTCAACGTGGACTTTTGTCTTAAGTTCCGCTATCTTGTCGTTTACTACCACAAAACCCTGTTTGGTACCAAAAAAGAAATGGTTTTGCCGGTCTTTGTATATAGCTCTGGGAATGAAGAAATTGCGGTCGTACCCGTCGAGGGCGTCTACTTCATTGCAAAAAGTTTTCTTTTGGAATGAGAAGGAGACAATTCCGTTGGTGCCGCTGGTCCAAAACCGGTCGTTACCCTCGTAGTAGATGGAACCGTAAGAACCTGCTGGCAGGAACGCTAGCTTCTCGAACAAATTGCTGTTGGCGGGGCAACGGTAGACCCCGTCGCTTGTTGCAAGGTAGCAGTTGCCTGTCTCGTCAACAGCGCACTGGTGCAGTTCTGTTGGGTTGTGGGTGGTATTTGTTTCTGTGTCGGGAAACAGGGCCCGGTATTGTCCGTCGCTGCCTACCCTCCATACGGGGTGGTCGCAATCCAAGTCGCTTGTGGCGAAAAGCACACGTGGTTGATCCATTGGTCTTGCAGGGGTTGTCCGAAACCTGCGTTTTCAGGGAAGTGCAGCCGTTCCCAGCCGTTCTGCTCGGAACCTTTATAGACTCCGTCGCCCGATGTGCACACCCATATCTCGTTGTTGGATGTGGAATTTGCAAATTTTGCGGTGTACGAGGGCTTGTCTATTCCGTTATAGGCTATTTTTCTGTTTTGGTATGAGTCTGGTTGCAGATCCGAAAGCTCGCCTCCCCAGTACGAAACCAGACAATGGCTCTTATAGGGGGTTATCGACAATATGCTGTTAGCCGAGAGCCCGTCGCTTTCGGTGAGGTGGCGTTTTATGTTGTAAAGGGAGTCGAGGACGAAAAGTCCCTGTCCGTCGGTCCCCAGAAGTAGCTCGTTGCGGCTGTTTACATAAAAAGAGGTGCCAGTTACGGTTGGAATGCCCAAGTCGGAGGAGAAGGCGACTGCTGCCTGCCAGACGGGGGTTACACGCCAAAGTCCGGTATTTTGTGTCCCTACCCATATATTCCCGTCTGCGTCTTTAAACAAGGCCGAAATCTTGCGTAAATCGCTATCATCGCGATTGATGGGCATGCACCTCTCGAACGTGAGTCCTTTTTTCTGGTAGCTCGCCTTCCAAAGTCCCGCACCTGCAGTCCCAATCCAAATAGAGGAGCCGTCGAGACAGATTTCTGAGATGTTTCTGAAAGGAGTATCAACCTTTTTCAGGTGCTTGAATTCCCCGTTGTCACCAACCTCCACCATCCATAAAGACCCTGTTGACGAACAGAGCAGAATGGTTGATTTGTCGGGCTGGCAGATATTGTTGATTTGCTCGTTGATTTGTTCCAGTACTTCAAAACCTTTAATTTTTTCGCCTGTTTCCCGGTAAAGTGTAACTCCCCGGTGTGTCCCTAGCCAATACTGGTTGTGGTGGTCTTTAAACAGTTCGTAGACGGCAGTCCCTTTGGGCACAATGGGCTTGAACTGTATTTTTTTGTGCTGGGAAATGTAGGAATAGACACCTTCGGTTGTTGAAATCAGTTCTTCTCCGTCTGGGCATAGGGTGTAACCCGTAATGTCGTAGTAGAAAGAGCCGGTCGGTGAGTAGTCGGTAAAGCTGTCCGATCGGCTGTTGTAGGATACAAGAGTACCTTTTGAACTGCCAAAGGCAACTTCTCCGTCCTTCATTAGAAAGGAGTGGTAGATGTCGTTGCGGAACATGGTCGGATAGTCGCTGGCCACAAAATTGTGGAATGTTGTCCCGTTGAATCTGCAAATTCCATAGTGTGTGGCTATCCATATAAATCCGTTAGGGTCTTGCGCAATGTCGTGAATGTGGTTGCTTGACAGGCCTTCCCGGGTTGTGAAATGGGAAAATACGTATTGGCCTGCATTTATACGGCATGTATAAACGAAGGAACTGAAAAACAATACTATGTAGAGAATGACCCTATTCATTGATGTGTTGTTTCATGGTGCGTAGTCGCCAATTTGCAGTTATTCTGTAAATATAGCAGAATTTTATATAAATCGTTTTCTCCGAATAGGAATATAAAAAAACAGGAACCTCCGTGTGAAGGTTCCTGTCTGCATAGTTAAAGTTCTCTTGTTGCGTTATGGAATTAGGTTTAAAATAAAAAGTAATGTTACTATCAATTTAAAATTTTTATGGTAATGTCCTTTGTCTTAGCTATATAAATTCCTGTTGGAAGGTTTGAAAGGTCAAAGGTCTGACTTGCTACATTTGGTTGCAGCCAAAATTGGGCGAGTACCACTCCCGAAGTGTTGAAAATGGAGAGCGGGGTCGCTTCGCTATAGTAACCGAAAACGGTTAGTTCGCCGTTGCCAGCCATTACTATACTGTATGCGTTCTCGCTGATGGTATTTCCGCTGTTGGTCAAATCTTCTGGCTCTAACAGGTAGAATATGCCGTTAACGAGAAGGGTTTCTGCCGAAGTTGTCAGCTCTCCGTAAGAACTGGAGTTGATGCCAATCTGTAGCATTTTGTTCTGTAATTTTACACTGTTAATGGTGGTTCCTGCTTTTATTTCAAGGATGTTGGTCTGTTCTTGTCCGGCAATGGCGGCAATTTCTTCCACCTTACCGTCCACACCGGTGAAACCGCTGGCATTCATGAAGGTAAGTCCTTTGTTGTTGACGTTGTCGAGCAGCTTGATTTCATTCCCGCCTGATAAGTCAATACCTTTAAAGATAGGGTGGTTGACTTTTTCTGGGCGTACTTCAATGGTTGTTTGAAGGGTATTGTCGCCGAAACCGTTTGTCGCCCACTTCCAAGCGCCAACCGCATTCTTGTAGGCGTGCACTTTCATGTTGAGTGTCGGTTTTTCCATGTGTTGGAGCTGCTCCATTGCAGGAGCGGTCGATGGACAAATTTCGCTGATTACTACCACGTCAAACCCGCTGAGGTCTGTTTCTGCCTCTTGTGCGTCAAATTCCTCAACGAAAAGTCCTTTTGTCTTTTTCAGCATCGGCAGAATTTCGTCGTTATCATAGTCTGTGGCAGAAGGATCGGTAAAATAGGCCACCTTTTTGTCGCCAGCTTCAAATGTGTCGGGAATGTTTTCTTTTACGGCTGTCCCGCCTTTGAAAATAGCAGTGAGTTTTGCTGTTTTTGCAGGCATGGTGAAGCGGTAGAGGGTTTTTGTGGAGGCATTGTTGCCGTTGTTGTTCCAATTTTCAAATAATTTCCCCGTCGCAGGCAGAACCTTAACAGTAACAGGCGTTCCCGCAGGCAGTTTGATGGAGTTGCTGATGGCACCCGGTTTTTCGGTGTTCGCCTCTACCGACAGTTGGTAAGTTGGCTTCATATAGCTGACCAATGCTTTTGTGTAAGGGTCGTCAATCTGTTTCAGCGCATCAGCAATAAAGCTGCAGAGGGTAATGGCACCCATTTCTTGGAAGTGGGTGTTGTCGGTGCTGCCTTTCGGGTAGTTCGCATATTCGCCAGCCACGTAGTTGTTGTAGTAGAATCGGGCGAGGTAGTCGCTGTTGAATTGTTTGAAATAGTTGAACGATAGCATGTTCAAGTCAACGAACGGACAATTGCGTTTTTTCGCCACTTCGGCCATGGCACCGCGGTAATCGTTCCCGTTTTCTGTGAAGATGTTCCTCATGGTTCCGTTTTTCCAGGCGTTCATCACCATTGGTGAAACCAGTACCGGAATGGCACCTTTCGCCCTGGCTTCCGTTATGAACGAGTCTAGCCGCATTTTGTAGTCGGGTACAGAGGTGTATCGTTCTGGCTTGGTGTCGCGGTCGTTGTGGCCGAACTGGATGAAGACAAAGTCGCCTGGTGCGAGTACGTTTAATACGGCCTTCCAGCGTCCTTGCTCTCTGAAACTGCGGGAACTGCGCCCGCCAATAGCGTGGTTGATAATCTGGATGTCGTTGTTGAAAAAGTATTTCAAGACCATGCCCCAGCCTGTCATCGGGTATTGCGAGTCCTTATAATTGCACACTGTAGAGTCGCCAATAAGGTAAACCTTCCTAATAACGCCGTCGCTACCGATGGTTACGCAAACGTCGAGTCTTGTTTTTGTGCCGTCTTCCAGCACCATTTCAACAGCATAGGTGCCATTGTTGGTGATTTTAAGTGTTGATTTTGTCTCACCGCCAATCTCCTTGTTGTTGAAGAACCATTTATAGCTTTTTGCTTTGGAAGCCACAAGAGCCTTCATCGCGTTGTCGATTTTCAGTTCGGGCTTCACTGTTATGGGCTCATCATCCTTAATGTCACTTTCGTAGACGGCTTTGTAAGTGACGTCTTTGTCACCCATTTTCAAGGTGTAAAGCGTTTTGGTGGCGATTACCTTCTTGTCGCCGTCTTCCCATCTCAGAAATTTAGCCTTGTCTTGGCTGATGGTCTTCAGGGTCACATTAATGCCAGCGGGGTAGTCGGCGCTGCGGGTAATGGCTTTCGATTTCGTCTTGTCGTTGATGGTGATGGTTACTTTGTGTCGTGGAAGGGTACATGCGGCCAATTTCTTCAAATCGGCGTTTGTGCTTTTTTCTATGCTTTCTGTAACGAAGCGCGCATTTTCTATAGCGCCCATCTCCTGGTAGTGTACCTGGTCGGTGTTCCCTTTCGGGTAGTTCGCATACTCGCCGGCAACAAGGTTCATGGTAAGGAAGCGGGTAGCGTAAAGTTCGCCTTGTCCCACAAAAAGGTCGTAGCAGAACTTGTCGAGGTCGATAAGCGGAGTGTTGAGGGTTTTCGCCATATCGCGCATCAGTTGTGGGTGCTCGTGGTAAGAGTCGTAGGGTTTCCCGTTAGTCCAGGCGCAGCGGCGAACCGTAGAAACCAGAACGGGATTTGCCTTCTTGGCGCGGGTGTCGTCTACAAACTTCTTGATGTAGCTTTTGAATACGTCGCCTGGCGCATAGCGGTTGGCGTCGGAGCTGTTCCTGTCGTTGATGCCGAACTGGATGAGAACGAAGTCGCCCGCTTTCAGGTTGTCGCGGACAGCCGCCCAATGCTTCTCGTAGTAACTTTTCGAACTGGTACCGCCAATGGCTTTGTTCATGACGGTGACTTTCGTTTTGTCGAAGAAGAAGGGAAGCATTTGTCCCCAACCTTTCCTTGGCGCATAGCCGTCGTTATAGTCCTGTACGGTAGAGTCGCCAATCGGTATGACTCTGTATTGGCCCAGTGCTGTTAGTGCAATGCTGCACAACAAACACATTAATGTGATAATTCTTTTCATGGTGTATCTGCTTGTAGTTTTTCGTGTCCCAAATTTATAAACCGTAGAATCTGGAAATATGGACGATGAATCCAATTATATGGAAAATGAAGTCATTGGGGGTGTATTGAAAGGAATCTCCAATTTTTGAAAAGAATTGTAGGGTGCCCCGACGTTTAAAACATGGCGCCTCATACAGGCGGTTGAAAAGAAACGGACTATGAGGCTATTGGTGTGACAACCGAAAAATTGGTAATTTTCCCCGAATTATGTTTTTCTTCCGAATGCCGGTAATATGGTATTTTTGTGTATAAGTAAAAGATAAAAACAAATCCACTGGTGTGGTTAATTCTTATTCGATATGATATTAGACAAAATCAACGCTCCTGCCGATGTGAAAAAACTATCGGTCAACGATATGAAGAGTCTTGCGGAAGAGATTCGCGAGGCATTGTTCAACCGTCTTACTAAAATTGGTGGACACTTTGGCCCTAACTTTGGTTTCGTTGAGGCTACCATTGCCTTGCACTATGTGTTCGATTCTCCGACCGACAAGTTCGTTTTCGATGTGTCGCACCAAAGTTATACCCACAAAATCCTTACAGGGCGCAAGGCCGGTTACATCGACGATTCCCGTTTTTCTGAAGATTCGGGCTATAGCAACCCCGGGGAAAGCCAACACGACTTTTTCAACATCGGACATACTTCCACATCGGTGGCTCTTGCCCTTGGACTTGCCAAAGGACGAGACATTCTGGGTCGCAGTGAGAATATTGTGGCAGTTATAGGCGACGGTTCCCTCTCGGGCGGTGAGGCGATGGAAGCCCTCAACGTCGCAGGCTCGGAACTGGGCAGCAATTTCATTGTTATTGTCAACGACAACGAACAGGCCATCGCTGAAAACCATGGTGGCATTTACCAGAACCTTAAAGATTTGCGTGAAAGCAATGGTCAAGCACAAAACAACTGGTTCCGCGCGTTCGGACTGGATTACGTATATGAGGAAAACGGCAACGACATTGCTGCGCTCATCAATGTGTTTGAGAAAGTGAAAGATTCAAAGCACCCGGTTGTTGTTCATATACATACACAGAAAGGGAAAGGCTACCGTCTGGCCGAAGAAAACAGGGAGGCTTGGCACTGGTGTCTGCCGTTTGACCGTGCAACGGGCAAGCCGACCCTCGATTTCGGTAGTGGCGAGTCGTATACTAGTATCACATCACGATACATTCTCGACAAGGCCCGGAACGACAAGGATTTCATTGTTGTGACTCCTGCTATGCCTATGTCGGTCGGATTGGGGATTGAGGAACGTGCGCAACTCGGCCGGCAATATATTGACACGGGTATTGCCGAAGAGGCCGCTGTTGCCATTGCGTCGGGTATTGCTACAAATGGGGCCAAACCGCTGGTGGTTACCAACATGACGTTCCTTCAGCGTGCCTACGACCAAATCTCACAAGATGTATGCATCAACAAAGCCCCAATCACAATGCTGATGAATTACACCGCTTTCGATGGCCTGACCGATGTGACGCACCTCGGAATCTTCGGCTTGGCGGCATTTACAAATATACCCGATTTGGTGGTGCTCTGCCCGTCGAGTGCCGAAGAGTACGTCAATATGCTCGACTGGTCTATTGACCAACGGGAATACCCTGTCTTGATTCTGATTCCGGGTAATGCGGTGGCGCACCGTGCTGCCGACATGTCGTTCGGAAACATCAATCAGTACAAGGTGGAACAGTTGGGTGAGAAGGTGGCTATTGTCGCCCTTGGCGATTTCTTCCAAAAGGGTGAAGAGGCGGCTGCCGCTATCGAAAAGGAATTAGGCTTTAAGCCGACTCTTATCAATCCACGGTTTGCCAGCGGTTTGGATAAAGAACTTCTGAATAGCCTGAAGTCTGGTCACAGCCTTGTCGTTACGTTGGAAGACGGTATTGTAGATGGCGGCTTCGGTGAAAAAATAGCGTCGTTTTATGGAACGTCGGACATGAAGGTGGTCAACCTGGGGCTTGAAAAGAAATTCTACGACCGCTATAATCCGCAACAACTGCTTGAATCGTTGGGAATTACGGCCGATAAAATTGTTGAAAGGGTGAAACGCTTTATTTAAATATCCGTTCTGTCCTTCGAAGTCCGTTCTACGCATGCAGGTAAGCCCAAACGGCTTGTCCTTAACCAGCAGTGTGGTTTGTTTTATGTATAATCCTTAATCACCATTATTTCGTCCAGACTTGTCAGATAGTTGGGCGTGCGGAAATCGCACTTCGTTTTCCAGGGTTCCTGCTTCGTTCCCTCAATGACTAGTTGAACCGTCTTGATTCCGTATTTTTGGTTGATGGCGTCGATCGTTTTCATGAGTGCGCTTCTGTCTTTCCGGTTCCCTATGTGGTCGAAAAGGTTGAGTTGGATAGGGCTCTCCTCGAAGATGTCGCTGACTATTACGCCGCTCCGTTTGTACAGGATGCCTGGCCGGTAGATGGAGCCCACCGCCTGCATGGCCGCCTTTGTTATTTCCAACGTGTCGGCTGTCGGGGTCAGGAATGTGCAGGTGGCTGAATTGCCGTATTGGGGCAGGTCTTCACGAAAGGGATTAGAACTTAAAAAGACGGTCACACACCCTGCTACGGACCTCTGGCCGCGCAGTTTGTTGGCGCAGCTGCTGGCAAAGGTGGCGACGGAAGATTTGAGCGAGTCTAAATCGGAGATCATCTGTCCAAAACTGCGGCTTGTGCAGATGCTTTTGTTCCGTTTGACCTCGTGTGTGTCGATGCACGGTGTGCCGTTCAGTTCGTACCATGTCTGAACACCAGGTTTCGTCAGGTGGCTCTTTATCCACGCCTCGCTTTTGTCGGCGAACTCAAGTGGGGTGGTGATGCCGTAATAGTTTAGTTTGACGAGTGTCTGTCTGCCTATTCCCCACACATCGGCTAAATTGGACAGGGAAAGCGCCTTTCGCCTTTTCTCCTCATTGTCAATCATACAGACACTGCGGTAGCCTTTGTATTGTTTGGCGAACCTCGAGCCTATTTTGGCGAGTGTTTTGGTGGGTGCAATACCAACGGAAACGGGTATGTCGGTGTAGAGCTTGATTTTTTCGGCTATGCTCCGCATCAGTTCTTCCTGTTTGGGGCAACCCGTAATGTTGGCAAAGCCTTCGTCAATTGAATAGACTTCAAGCGAGGGGACGCTCTTGCGGATGATGTTCATCACCCTTTTGCTCATGGCGGCATAGAGCATCATGTTTGTAGAAAAGAGTTTGACGTTGTTGTGCCCGATGATGTTCCTGACTTTGAAAACGGGGTCTCCGCGGCGCAGGCCTACAGCTTTGGCTTCGGGAGTCAGAGCTACGATATTGCCGTCGTTGGAGGACAAGACACAAACCGGCTTGCCTTCCAGACCAGGATGGAAGACCTTTTCAACGGACGCAAAGAAACTGTTGCAGTCCACTAATGCGTACATGGTTTATTCTCTCGGTTTGTGAATGATGTAGGTCACTGTTCCCCAAATGTTGAACGTGTCCTCTTCTGTAATCTTAATTTCAGGAAATTTCGGATTGGCGGGAACCAGCCAACCGCAACCGTCACGCTTGACAAAACGCTTGATAGTGTATTCGCCGTTCAATTCGCAAACGGCAACTTCACTTTCAGAAGGATTGCGCTTGCTCTTGTCCACGATGAGTATGTCGCCCGAATGAATGTCAGCCTCTATCATCGACTCATAACAAGCGTAAGAAGATACCTCATTTTGTTTTTGTGGCTTGTAATAAATAAAACAATAAAGAAATGAATAATTATCCGAACAGTCTCACAGATAATCGTGAAAATTATAGAAAATTTTCTGGATGGACAAGAACGTAAGCGCAAATGTCCTGGTTGAACCCACAGCTCTTTCATTTAGCACCGCTTATTATCCACAAAATCACTGTTTTTGAACGGATTTGCTCCGTTTTTTAGGCTTGTTTTAGTTCTCTTTTAGGCTTTTTTACGCCATTACCCCTCTGTTTAACTGGGTGGAAATGGTCCGTTTTTTCCACAACAAGTTAGAAAATTAAACGAACTATGTATGGCAGAGCATCCTTTCGATTGCTGGGAACCAAAATAATAGCAGCAAGCCAATTACTCTGTTTGTGTGCCAAAATTGACGAAGAACTTTGCAAGCAAGCCAAACATAGTGGTTAGACTTGTACTCGTTGCAACAAATATGCATTCCCTCTCTAACATTTATATTAAAGCCTGTATGGGTGGTTGTATGAGTAACAAGCCAAATTGTTATTTCAGTATAACCCATATACCTTTGTTTTTTTCCCCTTCTTTACGGATGAAACTATTGTCTCTGAGGAAGCGAATGTCTCGCTCTATTGTTCTTGGAGTAACCGACAAAGTTTCCGACAAAGACTTGGCTGTCACATCACCATTCCCTTTTATGAGGTTATAAATATATTGCTGCCTATCAGTAAGTTGAGTATTATTATCACCGACATTGTTACTGACATCTTCTCGACAAGTTACCGACAATTCATCATATGCTTGTGGAAGTCTGAAAGAGCCCTAAAGATGTATCAACTCAGATAATTTCTTTCTCAGTTGTCTTTTCACTATAATTTATGTGAGAACAGTTTTGCTATCTCTAAATATCTGTATACATTTGCAGTAACCGAGTAACCCAATAACCAAGTAATTTAAGATTATGGCTACAAACAAAGGTTCAAAAATGAAGATTGATTTGAAGAATACTATGTCAAGTATTCTTTCTAATAATACTATAACTAGCGAAATTCAGTCTCCTAAGGCAACAACAAAAGCTGCCGTTGTAAAGGAAGAAGATGAGTATGGTCGCATCACCTATATCGTGAAGAAGAACTACCAGAAGAAGGTCAAGATTCTTGCAATGAAGGACAACACTTCTATTCGTGATGTGGTGAACGCTGCCATCGGTGAATATCTCGCTAAGTACGAAAAGAAAAATGGCGCTCTTGAACTCTAATCTTATCATTTATGAAAATGAAAGAATTTATAACCATAAAGAACTTAGGGCCGTTGCGTGATATCCAGGAATTGGAACTACGTCCACTTACAGTCCTGATAGGAGAGTCCGCTATTGGTAAAAGTACGCTTATGAAGATTGTCTCTCTGATGAGGTATCTATACAAAATGGCGAATATCAGATCGTACTTGAAGTTGTCCAAAATCACAAGCTCTCCCTTTAGGATGCGCTTTGATTCGATGATGAATGATTCGGGCCTTTCATATATGCTTCAAAACGATACGGAAATTATCTATAAAGTAGTTTGTGAGCATTCAAAAAACGAAGAAAATACAAATAAACTTATAAACGAAGAAAAGGTAAACGAATTGGTATTTAGGAACAAGAAGCTGGCTAAACTTCCCTCAATTGAAAAGGAAGACCTCATGTTATCTAAGATTTCTTTTATTTCGGAGAATAGAAACATTATTCCTACCTGGATAGAAAAGGCTTCTATGAATGCAGGTGCTACACTGGGCTTCTATTTCCATGAAACTTATAAAGATTTTGCAAAGGCAGCGGAGAATGATCAGGTTGTCAACCTCGATTACGTAGGAATGAAATTGCATATATCTCATCCGAAAGGAAAAAATGTGCAACTCAAGGTTGAGTCAATAGGAGAGCATGGTCATGATAAAATTGATTTAAAGAATTCTTCTTCTGGTATTCAGACTTCTGCTCCTTTAGCACTGATCGTTAACCATTTTTCTCACGAGTTCTCCTTTAAGGACGCTTTCAACAGGTCTGTCCTAAACTATCTACATGAGATAGATAGGCTTACCAAATTCAAGGCTGTAACTGAACCGGCAGATCTGAATAAGGTCATCTATGTTCATGTGGAAGAACCTGAATTAAGCCTGTTCCCTAATGCACAATGCAAACTTATTGACGAGATTGTCCGCACTGCGAATAATGCAGAAGAAGACCGCAAGGTTAACCTTATGCTCGCTACTCACAGCCCGTATATATTGAACTATCTCAATATAATCCTCAACCAAACAAAGGAGGATAGAGCTCATGTTGGCCCTTCTAATATGGCGGTGTATAGGTTGTTCGACGGCAAAGCTTTGCCTTTGCTCGCTAAGGACGAGAATGGCAAAGATATGGTGGATACATACGACCTTACCGAGATGATGAACTCCATTTACGAAGAATACAATACTCTGGTATGATGAGACATCTGCTTGCACAAAGGTTTCCTAGAGAATACGGCTTGAATCCGGACACAATCACTCTTCCTTTAGAAGTGAAAAAAGGTTCTTTTACTCTGTCAGACAGTAAGGCGTGTACCGCTTGTAAGGCAAGCAGAACGAATAGGGGGGCTTGTGATGAAGAGAACCTGAAAATCTGTTCTTCAGATGATGTTGCTGT
Source organism: Bacteroidales bacterium UBA4345 (assembly GCA_002396385.1). Lineage (GTDB taxonomy): Bacteria > Bacteroidota > Bacteroidia > Bacteroidales > Paludibacteraceae > Physcocola. Next base: position 11,907 of record DGTD01000018.1, on the reverse strand, counting down.
TCTGGAATTTGAAAGCTATATTCAGCAGTTCAAAAAGACCAGTCTTAGCATAAAAGGTGTTTGTGACTATCTGCTTTTCGATGAAAGCAATAATCACCGCAAAATTGCGTTCTGTGATTTGACTTGTTCTGATGAGAAATGGGTGAATCCTAATACTGGTAGATATCCTGAAGGGAAAAGGGCAAAGGTCAAATCTCAAATGTTGGATTCTTTGGAATACCTTCTGACGGAAGATTTACTTAAAGTGGCAATATTGACTTTTGCTGATAAGGTTTGCCTTTTTGGTTGGAGGGACTTCGATAATCCAGCAGTGAATACTGTTGTACCAGTTCATAATAATGTGAGGAAGAACATGCAGGTCTTTGGCCGAACTCCTTCTTCCATGGCAAAACAGTTGACTTTTGAAAAGACAATACTAGGTCATGGTTTCTCTTTCGTGCAGGTGAAGCATCCTTCTGTGTATGATTTTTGAGTGATTATTAACCAAGTAATCATAATTACTATGTATAATCGAGGCGCACTTCTCTTTAAAGTATGTTGGTATTTTCATTTACACACTTCTGCTATTGCTTGGGTTGGGTGGCCTCAATAAACTTGATGAGCGTCACTATATCGATGGCACGTTTCTTATCGTAGTCGATAGGTCTCCCTTTATGTACCCACCTTCGGTAAATAAGTAGGTCTCTATATCGTTTTCAAAGTTCTTTTCCTTGGTTTCCATAATGCTAATTCTTCTTGACTATAAGTTCATCAAAATTATCAGCCCTAGAGTAATTGTACTTCACTTTATTAACAGGAACCTTTGTGATAAATCCACGTTCTACAAGTCCATCCATATCTAGTTTTGCAGTTGGATGACTTATGGCAAAACGTGTTTCTATTTCTTTTACTGTTAATATGATATTTGGATTGTCTCTTAACCACGAAATGATTTCACCTTGACGTTCATTTAGCCCTCCAATTCGGAGTATATCAGAATTTTTCTGTTTATTAAGAATTTTCTTCTGTATATATGATTGTAATTCCTTAAATGCCAAATCAAGAGTTCTTAAATGATAAGTTATGAAATAACCCATATCTCCCTTGTCGGCCTCGGTATAGAGGTATGCTTTTTCATAACTTGCCTTACTTTTATATATCACCCTTGATATTGACAGGTATTCAGTTAACCAATATCCTTTCTTTAACATATACCAATAAAACAGCCCCGCTCGTTACCGGGCGGGGCTGTTTATTAAGCAGGCTGTTAGCCTTGTTTGTTCTGATTAGTGGTGGAACAAGCGGACGTGTGTGAACGCCATAGTCATGCCGTACTTGTCGCAAGTGTCAATAACATGGTCGTCACGGACTGAACCGCCTGGCTGTGCAATGAACTCGACACCACTCTTGTGGGCGCGTTCAATATTGTCGCCGAATGGGAAGAAGGCGTCTGAACCGAGCGCTACACCGCTCATCTGGTCTAACCATGCGCGTTTCTCTTCCTTGGTGAGGACGGCTGGCTGTTCTGTGAAGAACTGCTGCCATGCACCGTCGCGGAGAACATCGTCGTGCTCGTCTTCCGAGATGTAAACGTCGATGGTGTTGTCGCGGTCTGCACGGCGGATGCCTTCCTTAAATGGGAGGCTCATAACCTTAGGGTGCTGGCGCAACCACCAAATGTCGGCCTTGTTACCTGCCAAACGGGTGCAGTGGATACGGCTCTGCTGACCAGCACCGATACCGATTGCCTGGCCGTCTTTAACGTAACATACCGAGTTACTCTGGGTATATTTCAGTGTGATAAGGGCAATGATGAGGTCGCGCTGTGCAGCCTCGCTCAAAGTCTTGCTCTTGGTTGGGAATTCAGTGAAGAGGCTCTTGTCGATAACCACGTTGTTGTGACCCTGCTCGAAAGTAACACCGTAAACCATCTTGGTTTCGAGTTCAGCTGGTTCGTAGTTCGGATCCATCTTGATTACGCAGTAAGTACCCTTACGCTTGTTCTTTAAAACCTCAAGTGCTTCTGGGGTGTAGTCAGGAGCGATAACACCGTCGGAAACCTCGCGGTTGATCAGTTTTGCAGTCTGAATGTCGCAAGTGTCGCTCAGGGCGATGAAGTCGCCATAGCTGCTCATACGGTCAGCACCACGGGCACGGGCGTATGCGTTAGCCATTGGGCTGAGTTCGCAGTCGTCTACGAAATAAATCTTCTTCAGAGTGTCGCTCAAAGGAAGTCCTACTGCAGCTCCCGCAGGGCTTACGTGTTTGAATGAGGCTGCGGCTGGAAGGCCGGTGGCCGCTTTCAATTCTTTCACCAACTGCCAGCTGTTGAATGCGTCGAGGAAGTTGATGTAACCAGGCTTGCCGTTGAGCACTTCGATAGGAAGTTCGCCGTCTGCCATAAAGATGCGTGAAGGTTTCTGGTTGGGGTTGCAACCGTACTTCAATGCTAATTCTTTCATTTGGTGTATGGTGTGAAAATAAATTTGATGCAAATATACGGATTTTTAGACAATGCCTAGCCATTAAAGATTTACTCTTTTGTTCAAATTGGCACTTATGCCAATTCGCTCAATTCCATCCAACGCTCGGTTTTTTCGTCCAGTTCCTTGTCTATGTCGCCAATACGCTGGCTCTTGTCCACCAGTTCCTGTCCCTGTAGGGTACCGGAACTTAGCTCTTCGGTAATGGTGGCTTTTTCGGCTTCCAGCGTCTCAATGTCGGCAGTCAGTTGTTCCAACTCTTTCTGCTCCTTGTAGGTCAGTTTGCGTGCGCGGGTCGAATTCTGATTTTTGTTCTCGGCAGGCTTGTTGGCCTGTTGTTTGGCAGCCTGTTCCTTTTCTTTCCGCTCTTGCTGCTGTTTCATTTCGCGGTACAGGCGGTAGTCGGTGTAGTTGCCGGGGAAGTCTTGCACGTTGGCTTGTCCGTGGAAGACGAGCAGGTGGTCGACTACTTTGTCCATAAAGTAGCGGTCGTGGCTGACCACAATAACGCAACCTTTAAAGTTTTGCAGGTAGTCTTCCAGTACGTTCAGCGTCATGATGTCGAGGTCGTTGGTCGGCTCGTCGAGTATCAGGAAGTTCGGATTTTTCATCAGCACGGTGCAGAGGTAGAGGCGGCGGCGTTCGCCACCGCTCAGCTTGTACACGAAGTCGTGCTGCCTTTCGGGCGAGAACAGGAAGTGCTGCAGAAATTGGCTCACGTTCAGTTTGCGTCCGTCACCGAGGTAGACGTTCTCGGCAATGCTCTGCACGGCGTCAATCACTTTCATTTGTTCGTCGAACTGCATGCCTTGTTGGCTGAAATAGCCGAACCTGATGGTTTCTCCCAAATCGATGGCGCCGCTGTCGGGCTGCTCGTCGCCAACAATCATCTTGACAAAGGTCGATTTGCCGGTACCGTTGTTGCCGACAATACCCATTTTCTCGTAGCGGCTGAAGTTGTAGTAGAAGTTGTCGAGTATTTTGGTGTCGCCAAAGGCTTTGCTGATGTATTTGGCTTCGAAAATCTTGCTGCCGATGTAGCTGGCTTTCACGTCGAGTTGCACGTTACCCGCCTGTTTCTTTTGCTTTACTTTCTCTTCAAGTTCGTTGAAGGCGTCGATGCGGTATTGTGCTTTCGTGCCTCGAGCCTGCGGTTGGCGTCGCATCCAGTCCAGCTCTTTCCTGTAGAGGTTGTTGGCGCGTGCCAGTTCGGCATTTTGTTGTTCCAGCCGCTCCTGCCTTTTTTCAAGGTAGTAGGTATAGTTGCCGTGGTAGCTGTAGAGCTGTTGGTTGTCAATTTCCAGAATGTGGCTGCAAACCCTGTCGAGGAAGTAGCGGTCGTGGGTGACCATCAGCAGAGCCATGCGCGAGTTGCTGATGTAGTCTTCCAGCCATTCCACCATAGCCAGGTCGAGGTGGTTGGTCGGCTCGTCGAGGATGAGGAGTTCGGGCTCCATAATCAGGACGTTGGCCAGGGCCACGCGTTTCAGCTGTCCACCGCTCAGGTTGTCGACCTTCTGTTCAAGGTCGTGGATGTTCAGTTTGCCCAGAATCTGTTTGATGCGCGTCTCATAGTCCCACGCCTTCAGGCTGTCCATATCGGCCATAGCCTCGTTCAACTCGTCCGTGTTTTCGGGTTGGAGTAGGGCTTTCTCGTAGCGCGCAATGGCTTTTACTTGGTCGCTGTTGCTGTGTAGGCAGGCCTGTAAGACGTTCATCCCAGCCGGGAAGTGCGGGTCTTGGGGCAAAATGCCCATAACCAGGTCGCGTTTGAAGGAAATGGTGCCGCTGTCGTACGGCTCGCTGCCTGCAATAATGTTCATAAGGGTTGTTTTTCCGGCACCGTTGCGGGCAACGATGGCTACGCGTTCGCCTTCGCTAATGCCGAACGAAACATCGTGAAAAAGCACTTTTTGCCCGAACGATTTTGTCAGGCCTTCAACTTGCAGGTAGGAACTGTTTGCCATATGGGTTCGTGTTCTTTTGTTCTTTGGTGCAAAGATAGTGGTTTGTATAGATTTTCTTGTTCACGAAAAGGGGTTGTTTGATGGGGCAGGCTGATTTTAAGTAAACAGCCGGTCTGCATGGGATTGCAACGGCTTTGGTTTGGTTGGGCGGTTAAACCGTTTAATCGGCTTATGTATCAGATAAAAGAAAAAAGGGATATATCACCGTAATAAATGATATATCCCTTGAATCGTTTGTTGTTCTTCTCAGCCTTTGTTCTGAATCTTGTTGACAATTATAGGAGAGATAATTGCGGCAACCAGAATGATGATGGCGATTACGAGAAGAGTGTTGCTGGTAGTACCTGAAATGTAGAAGATGATACATACCAATGCGGCTAACAAAGCCAAAAATGAGCCAATGTATTTAATCATTTTAATCTATTTTTATTTGCTGTTCCTGAGCACGGAGCCTCTGCCTATTGTAAGCAGAATACCATATTCAAAATGCAAATAACGCATTTATTTTCCGAAAAGGAAAATTTTTTAGGGTAAAATTGCGGGGGGCTTTTTGTTATATTTTTATATTTCTATTGTTCTCGTTTCCTTCGTTTGATGTTGGAATCTCTTTTCCCGTGTTCGTTCCCGGTGTTTTAGTTGGTATTCCATCGTCGTTCACATTCTGCTTTGTCTTAAGAACAGCATCTTTGTCGTATTCGACTGTTTCTGCTCTCCCTCCGTGATTGTTGTTTGCTACCTGTATTTTATATTCCTTGTCTACAAATTTCGGTAGTTCCTTGGTCATTTTGAAACTCATTTCTTTTGGGTCTGCTATTATCCATCCAGAATACTTTTGCCCCTTTTTGTCAATTAATAGCATATGGACGGGTATGCCGTTCTTCAGGTTATCTCTCTGTTCTTTATTAAGGTTGTTGTTTATTGCTTTGTCTATCTTCATTTTCGACATATCCGATGTGTAGAATCGGTTCATATCTCTATCAAGAAAGAGTAGAACTTTCTTTTCTGTCCCGTTGTCGCCCTTTATCGTAATAGCGTGATCGAGGATTCCAATATTTTTCAAGTTCTCTATGTCGCCATCGTTTAAGTTTAATGTTTCTTGTAGTTCTTGAAATTCTGGACTTTCTGCACGTGTTTCGAGCGATATTTTAGGCAGATTTGTTAGTGGATTGGGTACTATCCGCAATCGGGATAATACACCATCTCTTCCAGGGAAAATTTTTGTTGCTTCTCCGTTTTCTAACTTCCAAATGCTTTCGTAGTCTAAACTCTCTTTCGATAGTCCGTATGCCTTCAAGTCATTCCATGGAATAATACTGTTTTGAGAGTCTTTTATGGATCCTACTTGGCTATTTGTCTTGTCTATTTTCTCATTCTGCTCTCTTTCGCCGTTAAGGACTGTCAGTTGTTCCTTTAGTTGGTCTGCTATTGCTTCCAGTGCGTTTATGTTCTCTATGTTCTTTGACTCTTCTGTCTTCAGGTTCTCTATAATTTCTTTCTTTACGTCAACCTGAGCACGCAGAAGCTCAATTTCTTTGACAAACGGATTTCCTTTATTGGTTGTCAATATGCCTTTCCTTTTCAGTTCATCTTCCATCTCCTTTATATGGAGTTTAAGGTCTAAATGCTCTGACTCATACTTCCTTATCTCAAATTCGGAGTCTTCTGTATTCTTAAGGAAGCCCTCCTTCTTTTGTCTTATTTCATCTATTTGTTTTTGTATTTCATCAGCTTTTTGTTGCAGAAACTGCTCTCTCTCGCTATAACTCAAGTTGTTGTATACCGCCTTGTCTTCTTCACGGATTCCAAGTTGACAGTTTTCTATCGGTATTATATTGGTAATGTTTTGCGTTGTCGTCATATTTTATGCTTTTATATTTGTTCAACAAATTCAATGGAATCTGTTTGTGTATTATGTTTTTACCCTTCTCCGGTTTGAATTAGCATTTAAAACTACTAACTCTATGCCTGAATAGTTGTATTTGTTGTAATTCTGCTCTCTTGCTAATCTAATTCTGCGTTCCAGGTCCGATTTATCAAACCTTTCGTCTTCGCATAAAAAGTCGTCGATGGTCACGTCTATTACTTTTAAACCTAAAACAATCTTTACCAAGATACTTAGGTCGTTTATTACCTTCCCTTTCTCCATATCGTAAAGACGGTCGGTCTTTATCCCGATACTGTTTGAGAAAGTGTCTCTCGAAATGGGAATGATGCTTCTTATTATCATAAGACGCATACCAATTCTGGTGTTTATTGGGCAGATGCGTTCATTATAGTCTCGCTTCTCGTATTTGGGAATGGGTGTTCCCTTTTCTTTATTTTGCTTAAGGTGTTCTTCTATTTTTGTTTTCCATTCGATTTCGTTGAAGTGTACTTCAAAAATATCGTAGAAAGTCAAGCCGAAATACTGAAATAATTGCAGAATTCTTACTAAAATACTAAAATCTGAGGTTGTCCACCCCGATTCAATATCTTCATAACGGTCTAATGTTATGCCAAGTCGGTCTGCAATGTCCGATTGCTTGTATTGTAAATGTTCTCTTAAAAAGCGAATTCGGATGCCAAGTCTCCGGTTCAGCGTCCCTTTATGGGTACGTTGTTCCAGAGTCTTCCCTTCATAGTATATTTTCCGCATCATGGCCGTTAATCTCCTTTCGCTCTGTTGTTGCGTTGAATAACTTCATCGTACAGACCAATCTTTTCTAATTCTTCTGCCTCATCGTTTCTCATTATCTTGTTTCGTCTGTCCCACAAGTCGTAATGGTTGAAATACAGGTCGCGTTTCACATCCTTTAGTATCTCATCAATGTCAGCTCTTATATTTTTGTAGTTGGCCGTAATAACTGCCCTCATTCTTTCGTTCCTGATGTCCCACATTTCATCTTTTAGCCTTATGTATCGCGTAAAGATTCTCTTTAATGTGCTTGTACATTCTTTTATGGCCTCTTTGGCGTTTGTTTTTACGTCATCGTAGTCACCAACAGAAATTTGTTCTATGTTTTTTTTGCAAACAGCTATATTGTTTATTACAAATTCATCAGAATCATTATACTTGGCCGATTTTTTCTCGAGTTCAGTCCATTCTGCGATTTCTTTCTCGAATTGCTCTATGCACTTCAAGACTTGTTTTACTGACCTTTCTGCCGAAACGCCACTTCCCTCCTCTTTTGCAAGAATTGACGATACACTGCCTTCAAGTCCCATTAGTTTTTTTAGGTTCTCCTTTCCAACTTTCGCAAAATAATCGACGGCCTTTATGTTCCGATTATGTTTCAAGTCTGATGGATTCGTAAACAGTAGTGACAGCACTTTTGCTACTTTTACCTCCGACCCCATCTCCTTTTGCTCTATAATTTGACTGAGTTTGCACAAATTACCACTGGAAAGTAAATCTTCAGACAAAACATTGTCTGACACAAAGTTTATGAACACCTCGCACAGTTCGATGGCAACTTTCGCATTGTCGAATATTTTGAATTCCGGAATGGGCTCGTATAGGCTTTCTTCGTGTTTTACCACGTCATTATTGATTAGTATTCTTGCATTAAAACGCTTTTCCTCTATGTCTTCTCCAAAGTTGTCCGATACGGTTCCTACAAAACATCCTTGTGAGAGTGTCGCAATTTTTGAGGCTGGAATCAATAGTTCCATGTGTTCTGATATGCTGACGCTTTCACCGCTTTCATTGGTCGAAACAGACCGGGAACTCTGCTTGCTACGGCCAAACTGGTCTTGAAGGCTTTTAGCCGTTTCGCCAGTAACCAGACCAGCAAATGTGTTGCCTATTGTGTTTATTATGGCAGTCGCCTCTTTTTCACCGTAGTCTCTTTTTAATTGTGAATAGTCTTGGTAACCTAAGACCACTGCAACTTTATTGCTTCTTGCTGTAGCAATCAAATTGTCGAGGTCTTTGACGTACATTGTTGGTAACTCGTCTATAATCAAAGATATCGGATGTTGGCCTTTTTTGTTGATAATCTTTAGTATTCGGCCGTTATATAAGCCTAATGCGGCCGCATAGATGTCCTTCTTTTCTGGGTTGTTTCCTATGCAGAGGATCTTGGGCTCTTCCGGGTTATTTATGTCAAGTGTGAAATCGTCCCCCGATAAAACCCAATAGATGTCGGGCGATGAAATTCGGGCTAGTGCAATCTGTGTAGACGCTATTTGGCCTTGTAACTGATCTTGTGCCCCGCCCTCCCACGAGTTGAAGAAGTTCGATACGTATGCTGTTAGTTCTGGCTGTGTTGATAAAACTGGTATCAGATCCATGTATGAACTCATGGCAAATTCTATTACATGTGGAAGTGTGCAGAATTTGCCGTTTTTGTATTTTCTGAGAAACCACATACATGCTGTCAAATAGTTTACCGCTGACTCTACAAAGAAGTCACCTTGTTTTTGTACCCAGGTTTTATTTAGGTTCGTCATAATAGTATAGGAACTATCGTATGCATCGGTAACTGAATTCAGAAACATTGGTGAAATAGGGTTACACCTTAACGACCTGCGGGGGTCATCAAAGTTCAGTAGGCAGAATTTTGGCTCTATTCCGTATTTTTTCCTAAATAAGTCTTTGTGAAATCGGTAGTTGTTATAAACTATGGTGGATAAATCAGGATATTTGAAATCGTAACAATACATTGAAAATTGTTTCCGAATGTGTTGGCGGATAAATTCGTTTATAATGGCATAGGTTTTTCCCGAACCTGGTGTCCCCAACACTTGGGTCGCACGAAACGGATTTACGACATTGATATAGCCGTTCAGTATCTTGTTTTTGTAACGGAATTGTGTTTTCAGATTTACCGAATACTGGTTTTCGATGAGTTCGGTCTCCTGCATAAACGACTCTTGGATGTTATTATTCACATCTTTGTCTACTATACCGAACTCGTCGTTGTGCATTGAGTGTATCAGGTTGCCTCCTAACATAGTGTATGCGATTCCTAATCCTGATGTTAATACATAGCATACGAAACCAATCAACTTTATTGTAGGAGATGTGTTGCCGATAACCGTAAAGATGGGAGATATCAGCACTAATACAATCCCAAGGAACACACAAAATTGACCCTCACAGCGTTCTCTGGTCTTTTCTATCTTTTTCGTTCCGATGTTGGTTTCTAACTCATCGTATTCGAACTCTGGATGTATTTTCAGTTTCACTAAAAGCGGAAGCCACACTTTCATCATTAGTGGTGGGGTATATTTTGCGGTCTTATCCCTGCGGTGCCCCCATATAAATAGTCCGATTAAGAATAGGGCCGACAACAGTGTCAGATATGGTGTTGAAAACAGATACAGTTTGTTTGTAAGGAAATCGAGAGCCTTTAACCCATAGCTTGAAGGAGTTAGTTTTCCTAAACTTATTAATAGGGTATATCCGTAATACCCCAGATTTGCCAAGTATAATGTTCCTCCGAAGAATAATAATAAATTATTGTTCTTTCCTATACCTTCGTCGTTATGAGTGCGTGATGCCATTTTATTCCTTTTTTTAACGTCTTATGCAATGTTTGTTTTGCAACTACATTTTGCAAAAATAGATATTTATAATTTTCTATTTTGGCCTGTTAAATATTTTTATTCGGGATTCCCCCCGTATTTTACGTTGGAATGAGGTCGTAGGAAAACTTTTAATACCACATTGCCAATTGTGAACTAAATTTTTCAAAACTCCGTCCACGAGTTGGGTTTCTCAAACAGACTCAGTACGGCAACTGTGCTATAATGATATTCCTTTATTAGGCGGAGTATTGTCGTTGCCTGTGTCAATGTCCTTATAGTTCTTCAGTCCCTCATTCTCATTCTTTTTGGAAGCTGGAAGTATGGAATTTTTTATATCAGACATGATAGAGTTGTCCGGCTTGTATCGGTCTGTGAAAATGCGGTTCAAATCTTTGTCAACCCTTATCCTTGTGTCGTTGTGTATAACACTTTTGCCCGACAGCAAAGTTTCCTTTTCTTTTTCATTAAGAGGTAGGCGTTCAATCTGTTGCTTTAGCCAGTCTTTGTCCTTCCCCAGAAACAACTCGACGGAGTTCCCCCTAAAGTAGAGTTTTGCAGGTTTATTGTCATTCGTTTCTAGCAGTCCGCTCAAGTGTCCGTTGACACCTTTCCCCAGTGTCTCGAGCGACTCTTTTGTGAAGATGTCCGACAACCGGTATTCTTTTATCTCGCCCTTGTCGTTTTGTAGCGCGATGCGGTCAACCTTGCTGTAGTCGAAAGGACGTAACTCTCCAGACTCCATCAGTTCCCTTGCCTTGCAGTTGATGCGGTTGATGTTCATCACATCAACCAGTTCCATATCCTTTCTTTCGACGTTGATCTCGTTCCAACTTGCTGTGGGGTCGTAAGCGTCTATTTTCTGGGACAGGTTTTCGCTAATTTCTTCCATTTTGCTTTTCCCGACACCAACTATGGCGCTAATGTTGGAGTGCTCGAGAATGATTTCGGAGGTGTGGTTCTCTTCAATCTTCAGATCCTTGTTTGTTAAAAAAAGGACATTCGGGTTTTTCTCTTGGAACTGAATTCTCTCGTTCAACTCTTTGTTGTGTCTGTCGTAGAGAGGGGATGGTACGACGCCTATTTTTTCACATGATTTGTTGATGTTTTTTATTACGGTTTTTATATCATTATTCAGTTTCCCCAGATTCTCTTTCGCTTTTTTTACGTCGTCAGGGTTTGTTGAGTTCTGAATAATGTCCAAAGTGTCTAGCTTGGTCTTCTGGTGGCAAAAGAGGTTGCGGCGGAGTAGAAGCTGGTCATGTTTGGCTTCTAACTCTTCAAATTGCTCTCTCGTAAGCACCGCGTTATGTAGGAAGATGCTGGGCTCGGCCTCTTGTGTCAAGGCTCCGTTCTTTGTTGCTTCTTGCACCAACTCCTGCGGCATGTAATATTGTGTATATCCACCCTTGCCATAGGCTGGGTTCTCGGCCGTTTTGCCAGACTCGAACACCAAGTCTTTCTCCAGTCTGTACACCACCACCTCTGTCCGGTAACTTGCAGTTTTACCATCAGAACTATAAGGCTTTGTCTGTAACCGTTCGTTAAGCGAAATGGAATCGTTCCCTATACCCTCCATCGCTTCTTTGTTGAAAAAGTAGGCTGGTGTTTTGAAAGAGCCCTTGTCGCGGTAGATGAGGGCGTATATCTTAGAGCCGGCTTTCAACTGTACTTTCTCATAGGCATCAATGCCGGGGTAGTCGTCGCTGCTTTGCCATTCTGCGGCGGTCTTATATTTTAGAGGATTATCCATGATAAACTATTATTACCACAAGTATTTTGTGCCTATTGCCTCAAGTCTTTTATTATCCTCTTCGGTGAGATTATCATAATTTATCACAATTTGAGCACTAGGAATGTCGTACCTTAGGCTAAAATCGGAACGAAAAGAACCCCAAGAGACCATAAACGAATTGTCTTTGTCCTCATCGAGGCACGATGGGGACATAGACGTTTCCTTTTGCAGGAAC
>DGTD01000056.1 GCA_002396385.1 Bacteroidales bacterium UBA4345 | reverse complement strand
AAGGAAGCGAAGATTTTTGTTTTGGTTATCAGGCAGTTATGAAAAATCGGTGTTCACAACTTTTTCGCAACCGCCTGATAAGCTTTTTTAACTAAAAAATATTGCCGGAACAAGTCTGTTCCCGCATTTTTTGTTTACCTTTGCAGCAAAGCACAACGAAGTGAGATGGCGTTCCCGAACGGGAAGAGAGTGTGCACACCGAAGTCGCTAAGTCGGTTAATGACTGTGAAGACGACATTAAATAAGAGTGACAGTCTGCGCCCGAATAGGTTAATAGCCAATCTCCACAAGGGAAGGGGAGCGAGTCGAAAGGCTTTCTCCCCGTTTTTTAACTTTGCTACAATAACAAAAAAATACCAACCTGCAAGGGGTTAGTATTTTCTTGTACTAGGATTTATACTAAGCTAATAGAGGGTTAGTATTTTCTTGTACTAGGATTTGTACTAAGCTAATTTTTATTTTTAGATACCATTTTTTTTTATCCTCAGCATGTGAATGTTGAGGATAATTTGTATTTTTGCCGTTGGAATCAAAAATAATAATGTATGAAGAATCATAGTTTAAATAAGGTAGGAGGACTATTGGCTGTAACGGCTGATGAATTGATTTCTGGAATGAAACAGTTGAATGAGTTGGGACGGATAGTCGGACCATATAGCGAAGAGGAATTAAAGGCAAGGAACATCGCCACTTCCAGGTTTAAAAGGCTTGCTCACCGCATTTTTCCTCTGCATAAATAACAAAATAACTGATATGATATGGAGAATCATCGTTTAAATAATTTAGGACGACAATTTGGTAAAGAATATATGAAACGTACAGAAATTATTGCCAGAATTCGGAACGGGTGTAAAGACATTATGAATATATTGTCTGCCTATTCCGACACGCTATCAGGCGTGACAGAAGACCCGCTGCGTTATCAACTCGCAGTTGAATTGCTTGACAAGAATGCAGCAGATATTCGACAGCACATTAATGGACTAAGAGGCTATCGCTTTTCTACCTATGCTGCTAAAAACTTAAGTTCGGATGCTAAAAAACCAATTGATGCTTCAGAAGTCGCTAACCAGTCAACGCCATTCTTCCAAAGTCGTGTAGTCATAACAGGGATGCTTTCTTCTTTCCCAGAACGAGAGCAACTTGCCATGCTTCTTCGAAAGTATGGTGCAGACATCAATACCTCTATATCCGCTAAGACCAATATTGTTATAATGGGTGTCGGTGCCGGACCATCGAAGATGAACAAGATTCAAATACTGAAGGATAAAGGTATAGACATTAAGGTGATTGAAGAGCCGGAGCTGCTTGAAATTTTTGAAAAATACCATATTTCCTGAACTTTTTCCCGAAATCTCTTGGAGGTTTCGGGTTTTTGCTTTACCTTTGCCCTCGCTTAAACATAGTGGTAGTCCACTCCGCAGGGCATCGGACAATGCTCAGCTTTGAAAAGCAGGGCTTTTTTAATGCCCATAATGCAACCACAATCGGCTGCCTTCTCGTAACATCGAACTGCCCTCGGGTGAAGTCACTATGTTTAAGCAACGGGAAGTGCAGCCGTTTTTCTGTCTCCGTGCCGGCGGAACCGGCAGCTTAAACATAGTGCAATATGCAACAATTGACATTACAATTCGACGGATTGGCACAGGTGCTGCAGCCCGTCGACGCCACCGCGGCGAAAAAGCGGAAGAGTACCACGGCGTGGTACCAGGTGTACCAGACTTTGGTAGCAGCATTACCACAGTGTGGTAATCAGGTGAGAACATGGTGCCGCGCGCACCGCGAGCAGCTGGAGACGTACGTCGGCGGCAGCGCCATCGCCGTCTTCAGTATTATACTTTATATATTGGCAGCTGTGCTGCAGGGAGGTGCGCAATGAATATGATGTTCTGCCATTATCACTACGAGAAGACGAAGCACCCGAAGTTCTACGACCAGGCTTGTCAACTCATGGAGAAAGCAAAGAACTGTGCCTTTACCAGTCAGAATGAGGTCGATATCTTCGTGGGTATGGTGCGGGGCGCACTGGAAGAGTGTAAGCCTGACGGGCATCCTTCTCACTTGGTTCATTCCAGGAGTGCAAACGGTGGACAGATTCGCATCCAGAGCGGCAAGCTTGACGATGACATCGCACGCCTGTACTATTCTAAGATTGAACGCTTCCTGGAGTTTGACTTGGAAGCACAGGATTTCTTTGATGTCAGCGAACGCTATGAGAAAGGAGGTGCGCAATGATGACGTATGAGGAGTACCAGAACAGCATCATCGTCAATATCGAGGCGATGAGGGAAACACGCCGCCAGCAGGGAGATGAGCAGCAGCGGCTACAGGCGGAGATAAACGCTCGCATGGCTGATGCCAAACGCCGCTATCTTGAAGAGCAGTCGTCGCTGTATGAAATTCAGCGCGACAAGGCAAAGGCTATCAGCGACAAGTGGAAGGCCGAGCGTATGCGCCTTTACCTCGAGCACGCCCAAGTGGTGAATCAATGGCGTGAGGAGCACGGAATTACCCCCCCCTATGTGGAGGAGAGCAGCTTAAGGAAGGAGGCGAGTAATGAGTAATTTCGGCATTAG
>DGTD01000046.1 GCA_002396385.1 Bacteroidales bacterium UBA4345 | reverse complement strand
CCGAACAGAGAAGTTAAGCCCGCCATCGCCGATGGTACTGCGCACTGTGGTAGAGTAGGCAGCCGCCATTTTCAAGTCCCCGATTATCTTCTCGATAGTCGGGGACTTTTCTTTTGTTTTTTTGACTTTATCGGTATAACGTCCTAAAATTTTGCTAAATTTGCCGTGTTAGTGTTTAATCATTTTCTATATGAATAAAATTTCTTTGCTTTCTATAGGGTTGTTGGCTTTTGCCGCAAACTCTTTTGCACAAGATGTTATTATTACACGCGATGCTAAAAAGTATGAGGCTAATGTGACTGAAATTGGCGTCTTTGTCGTTAAATATAAGTTGGCTGCTGAGGAAAACGGTCCTACATATGTCCTTCCTAAAGATAAAATAGCGGCTATTACCTACCAAAACGGACGTGTTGAAACGTTCTTCGATGGCACTACTTTGTCTAGCGATTCTGCAACTATCGCTGCTAATAGTGCGCCCGACACTTCTGGCTTGGTGTTTCCTCCAAAACGCGATTCCTTGTTACCGCCTCCTCCGCCTCCTGTAAAGGTGGTTGTTGTCGATAGGACGCCGGTGGAACCTGATAATGCGGTGAGCAACGATGAATACGAGAACTATAGGTTCGCTGATGATGTCAAAGGGTTACGTTTCAAATTAGACGTGGCTCCTCTTTTTGGTGGTACCGAATATTTCTACGGTTATTCTTTCAAAAGAAGGCATTACGATGACTCGAAATCGTACAGCGATAGCTCACACTCTGTGAACCCTGGCCTGGAAGGTTCTATTTCTGTCGGTTACCAGTTTAATCCGATTGTTTATTTGGGGGTCGGTTTCGATGTCATGACGCTTGACAAGTTCGACTGGCTGGCGCTGTCTGAGTTCGTTGACTTGAACATACACTGCCTGCGCTATAGCAGGACGGCTCCATTATTCGGTTTGCGGGTAGGCCTGACTTCTATGGTTGAACCTTATGATCGTACTGGTTATTATGCCGAGCCATATGTGGGTATAAACCACCGTTTCACTCCTAAATTATCGTTAGGTGCGGCTATTGGCTACCGGGCTTCTACTTTTGAAGATGATGAGCAAAATTTCCGATATAACGACCACTATTACGACTCGGTGGCTTTTGACTCGTTTTTTGCCAAGTTGTTCTTTGTGTTCTAAAAAATCAACCATATATAAAGAGAGGATGCGTCTAGGCCGACGCATCCTCTCTTTTTTTTGAGCCCTTTATTGCTCTTCTATTATCTTTATCGCTTCTTCTATATCCGATGGCGAAATCCAGTGTATTTCCTCATCGCGTCGGAACCATGTCATCTGTTTCTTCGCATACCGGCGGCTGTCTTGCTTTATCATATTCACTGCATAGTCTAAGTCCCAACTGCCGTCGAAATAGTTAAACAGTTCTTTATAGCCAACAGTGTTTAGCGAATTTAGTTCTCGCTGTGGGTAAAGGCTTTTAGCCTCTTCTAGCAGGCCATCTGCCATCATCTGGTCTACTCGTTTGTTAATACGCTCGTAAAGTTCCTCGCGGGGCAGATTTAGTCCGATTTTAACAATCTCGAAGTCGCGTTCCTTTTTCGTTTCTTGGCGCAGGGTAGAGTAGGGTTGGCCTGTGCTGAGGCAGATCTCCAGCGCGTGGATGATGCGTTTGTAGTTGTGTGGGTCCATTTGGGCGGCATAGTCGGGGTCTAATTTCTGTAACTCTTCTCTTATTCCGTCTATGCCTTCCTTATGGTACCGTGCCCATAAACTTTCTCTTAATTCTTGGTTTACTTCCGGCCGGTCGTCAATTCCTTTGCATATCGCATCTATGTAGAGCATCGAGCCCCCTGTCATAATAACGGTGTCTTTGTCTTTGAACAATTGTTGCAAAAGGGCGAGCACTT
This sequence comes from Bacteroidales bacterium UBA4345, assembly GCA_002396385.1. GTDB lineage: Bacteria > Bacteroidota > Bacteroidia > Bacteroidales > Paludibacteraceae > Physcocola. The sequence continues at coordinate 23,235 of DGTD01000046.1, read as the reverse complement.
CCACTTCAAACCTTCCGCAACTGTAATAGTCGTGTATCGACAGATTGCCTACAAAATGGTGTTTTACGCGTTTGGTTTGTGCTTCTGTGGGGCGTGCTGTACCTATGCTCATCTCCTTGAACATCTGCCTTGAATCGCACGATATGATTTCTGTGTTGAGGCGTTCTGCCAATTGTAGGGTGAGCTCGGTTTTCCCAACTCCTGTCGGACCGAGTACTATGACGAGTTTCTTTTTCATGCGTATTTAAAAAATCCCTGTAGCGGAGGCTGCAGGGATTCTTTATTATTGTTTTAGTTGTATTATTTCTTTTCAGACTTCTCTTTTCTTCCGAAAACGGTAATGTTGACATATCGTTTTGGATTTTCCCTCAAGTCGTTGAGAAGTTTGTCGGCGCTGTTTACTGTGTTGTCTAGGTCGTTGTAAAGCCTAGGATCGTTCAGCAGTAGTCCGATAGAGCCTTTCCCGTTGTTGATTTTGTCGACGGTTGTGTTCAAGTCTGTCATTGTGTTGTCCACTTTGCCCATCGTTGCCTTGAAGTCAACTCCGCTCAGGTTTTCACTAACTTTCGTGAAATTGCCGGTTATGTTTTTCGCGTCGGCAAGAATAGGGGGCAGGTCGTTCCCTACCAGTTTTTTCAACTGGGTAGATGTTGCCGCCAATTCAGAGGACATCTTGTTGATGTTGGCAAGCGACTTGCCGATGTTCGGATCTGACACAACCGTGTTCAAGTTGACCAGCAGTTGGTCGAGATGAGGGATGACCTGCTCAATTTTTGGCATTACGCCTTCTGTGATGGCATCGAGCATACCTGCAGGAGTGGCAGTTGGTAAAGTGTCACCCTTTTGGTACAGGTCCTTCATGCCGTTTGTGGCGTGCATGTCTAGCACAATGCTTGGAGTTCCCATTAGAGAGAGCTGGAGCAATGCGCGCGAGCCCTTTGGAATCTTCAACTCGTTGTCTACTTGCAGAACTACCAGTACATCGGCGTCTGGGTTGTCGTAGTCGTAGATGATTTCTTTAACCAAACCCACTTTATGACCATGTGAGGTGACTTCGCACGACTGTACCAGGCCTTGAATGTCCTTGTACTTTGCGTAATAGTAGTTGGTCGGGTTGAACAGGTTGATACCTTTCAAATAGTTAAATCCAAAGAATAAGATGGCTATAGTCACCATCACCATTATTCCAATTGAGAACTCTTTGCTGATTTTAAATGTCATATTGATTATATCTGTTTATTTCTTACTTCAGGTATGGCCTTGCCTCTTCGCGCGATAGCCTCTCTCCATCTTTAAAAACGGCTATAAAGGCGTCTTTAAAGTCGTTTTGTACTTTTAGCAGCAGCTCTTTCGCTTTAGCATAGCTCTGTTCGTCGCCATAGGTGTAGGTGTAGCGCTCGTCCGTTATTTTGTATTCTGTAGCGGGAACACACCCCTTAAACTCTTTGGCGTTCACATTCTTTCGCGCTCCGGTGTAGAATTGTATGCGGTAGTGGATGCCCGCTGTTATTCGCTCGGCATCGGCTTTTACGTCTTTTTCTTTAGCGGCAACCCTTTTCTCGTACTTGTTCTTGTAGTTGACTACTGCCTTATAGATGGCGGTTGCCAATTTTTCCCGTGAGGTGTCTTTCCTTAAAAATTTTTCCTCCTCCAGGTTCGAAACGTATCCGACCTCTACCAGAACTCCTGGCATGTTGCTATACTTCAAGACCCAGAAACCGGCCTGGTGGATACCGCGGTTGTTCAGCCCTGTTTGTTTGGTCAGCTGTCTTGAAATGGAACTGGCCAGTTCCTTACTTTGGCCAGAAAATCCGAAATCGCCGGCCACCAGGTCCCACTGTATGTACGACTCGCTACTGTTAGGATCGAACCCTTCGTATTTCTTCTTGTAGTTTTCCTCTAGTTCCATAACCGCGTTCTCTCGCATTGCAACGGTGTTGGAGGAAGGGGAAAAAGTGTAAACTTCGGTGCCGTTGGCTGCATGGTTCTCGGCCGAGTTGGTGTGGATCGATATGAACAGGTTGGCGTTGTGTTTGTTCGCAAATTGCGCACGGTCGTCCAATGGGACAAAGACGTCGGTCTTACGTGTATACAATACCTTTATGTTCTTCTCTTTTTCAAGCATCTTCCCCAGTTTCAGCGATACTGCAAGGTTGATGTCTTTCTCCTTCAGCTTTTTTTTGCCGGAAGCTCCCTCGTCTTTGCCGCCATGCCCGGCGTCAATCACCACAACAAACGGCTTGTTCTTTTCTGCGGCAACAACCGACGCTGGCTTATGGCATGCAAGCCCAACTAATACTGTTAATATGATGAGTACCCGTTTCATTTAGTACTTAACTATAATTAAAAGTGTTTTGTTGAAGTTTCATATTCCCTACAAAATTACGAATTTTACCTTATTATAAAATAACATTTTTTTCGTTTTGAAATTTATTTATGCTTTCTTGCCGAATATCTGTTTATTTTTGCGTAATTTCGCAGTCGAATTTTCAAATTATTTAATTAAATATGGAGGTGTTGTAGAGCCTCCTCCTTTATTGAAAATGCCAATTTGCTTGACAGATAGAAATTTTTACCGTCTTTGTGCGCTGCTGTTGTGCCTGTTGTTTCTGGGTACTTCGCCAGCTGGCGCTAAACGTAAGGCGGTTGCCGACTCTGTAGGCGGTGCGCAGATTGGTGTTGACTTCCAACCCAATTCCGACGACTCCCTGAAAATGGTGAAGGCTGCTAAAAAGGCGGCTGCCGATTCGGCCCTGCACCGCATCCCTGCCAAGTCGAAAGATGCTATCTCTTCTCCTATCAAATACACCTCTAAAGATTCTGCCGTCTTTTATACGGGTGGTGTCGCTTTCCTTTATGGTTCTGCTGAGGTGAATTATGAGGACTTGACTTTAAAGTCTTCCGTCATCCGTTTGCGTATGGACAGTAACCTGGTTCAGGCGCGCGGTCGGATTGACTCTACTGGCGAACTGGTGGAGACCCCTGTCTTTTCCCAGGGTAACGATACCTACGAGTCGGAGGCTATCGACTATAACTTTAAATCGCAGAAGGGTCTTATCAGGGGTGTTGTCACCCAACAGGGTGAGGGGTATGTGACAAGTGATAAGGCTAAAAAACTGGCCGATGGCACTTTCCAAATGGTCGATGGAAAATACACCACTTGCGATATGCACGAGCATCCGCATTTCTATCTCGACCTGACCAAGGCGAAGGTAAGGCCGAAAGAGTATGTGGTTACTGGACCCGCTTACCTGGTTTTACTTGATGTGCCTATCCCGCTCTTCATCCCCTTCGGTTACTTCCCTTTCACTGAAAGCTATTCGTCTGGTTTGTTGATGCCTAGTTACGGATACGATTCCCAACGCGGATACTATCTGCGCAACGGTGGTTACTACCTGGCCATTAACGATTACATCGACCTGGCGTTGAGGGGCGATGTCTATACCAAGGGTTCCTGGGGGTTGAATGCTGTTTCGCGCTATAAGAAACGATATAAGTACAGCGGTAACTTTAACGTTAGTTACCAGAAAACCATTTATGGGGAAGAACCTAATCTGCCCGATTATTCTGAGATGAGGGATATGAAAATTATGTGGACGCATGTGCAGGATGCGAAAGCGAACCCGTTCAGCACCCTGTCTGCCTCTGTCAATTTCTCTTCTTCTGCCTATAACAAGAATAACGTCGATTCTTATTACAATCCGGCATACTATTCTGAAAACAACAAGTCTTCGAGTATCAACTACCAGTTGAACATCCCGAATACGACGATGTCGCTTGCTTCTAATGCGACTCTCAACCAGCGTACGGCCGATTCTACTATTTCGTTATCGTTGCCGAATATCTACTTCAATGCGTCGCGTATGTATCCGTTTAAACGCAAGTCGCAGGTGGGTAAAGACCGTTGGTACGAGAAACTTTATGTGGGGTACAATTTTAACTTTAATAACACCTATCATACTAAGGAAAACGAGTTTTCGGTGGGCGATATCTTCTCAAAGGGTAGCAATGGTATAAAGCATGCGTTCACCACCGGTGCTTCTTATACGCTGTTCAAGTATTTCGTGTTGTCGCCTTCTGTGTCGTATCGCGAACGCTGGTATTTCAGAAAATATAACCAGACTTTCGACGAGAACAAGCAGGTCGTTAAAGAAGATACGGTTAAGGGATTCTATCGTGTTTACGATGTCTCGACCAACCTCGACCTCAGCACCCAATTGTATGGATTCTATAAGCCGCTCAACTTCATGGGGGGCAAGAAGATTAGCATGATACGCCACGTGCTGACCCCTACTGTCGGCTTCTCGTGGGTGCCTGTTATCGATAATAATAACACTAGCTTTTATTACCGCACCGTTCCTGTTACTGGCGCGCTTGACCGGGTCGACTACAGCCATTTCCACAATGCTATTTTTGGTACTACAACAACCGAAGACCAGGGAAATGTCAACTTGGGCGTTAACAACAATGTTGAAATGAAGGTGGTTTCCGATAAAGATTCGACTGGCTTCAGAAAAATTTCCCTTATCGACAATCTGTCGGCGAACACGTCTTACAATATTTTTGCCGATTCGCTCAACTGGTCCGATATTTCTTCGACGCTGCGCCTGAAACTGACCAAACAGGTGTCGTTGAACGTGAATGCCTCTTTCACTCCTTACACCTACCGTCTTAACCAGTATGGCAATCCTACCAAGGTGAATGTGACCGAGTGGGAGAAGAACCACCGCATCGCGCGTATGCGCTCGGCTTCTACGTCGTTTGGATATACTTTCTCGAACACTATGTTCAAGAAAGGAGGCAAGAACGACGCTACCTTGAACGAAAATAACAGTATTGATGGGTTCGACGAGGATAAGGAAGACGATAATACCCCTTCTTTAAGAAAGAACAAGAAGCAGAAAGACAATACCGATGCCCAAGGCTACGAAAAGTTCTCGTTGCCATGGCATTTCCGTATCGACTATTCCGTATCGTATGCCGATAAGAATTTTAACAAGCGGAAAATGACCTTTGACCAGGAAATCGACCAGTCGCTTAACTTCTCGGGTAATGTGCAGTTCTCTAAAAATTGGGAGGTGTCCTTCAGCTCTGGTTACGATTTCACCGAGAAAGAGATTTCGTACACCTCGTTCAACATCACCCGCAATATGCATTGCTGGTATTCTTCTTTGAACCTGGTTCCGTTTGGAGATACTTTCTCTTATAGTTTCCATATTGGTGTCCGCTCTTCTATGTTGCAGGACCTCAAGTACGAACAGCGTAGAAACAGGACCGACTTCCCTGTTTGGTCTGAAGATTGGTAATCTTATAAAAAATCAGCTTAGACGCTACAACCCTTTGGGGGTGCTCGACATTGTGTTAAAATTGTGCGGTTATGCCAATTTTTTTAATAATTTTAGTAACTTTAACGTCAAGTAAATTACATTGTTTAGGGGAGGTTATTCCCAACTTTAACTTTTATAGAGAATTAGATGAGGAAAATAATAGAAACTCAGTCAGCTCCTGCCGCAATTGGACCTTATAGCCAGGCAGTTATGGTTGATTCGTTCCTTTACGTGTCGGGTCAGTTAGGTCTTAATCCGAAAACAGGTAATCTGGAGGGAGACAACATACAATCTCAAACAAAACAGTCGCTTTCAAATATAAAGGCAATTTTAGGCGAAGCCGGTTACGGCTTTTCTAATGTGGTTAAGACTACGGTCTTTCTTTCCGATATCGCCCTTTTTGCCGATTTCAATGCGGTTTATAGCGAGGCCTTCCCTTGCAATGCGCCAGCCCGCTCTTGCGTGGCGGTTAAGGGGTTGCCTAAAAACGCATTGGTTGAAATTGAAGTTGTTGCCCACAAGTGATGTCGTATGAAGAATAACGAGTATATTTTTGAAACTAGCTGGGAGGTTTGCAACAAGGTCGGTGGCATCTATACGGTGCTTTCTACTGTTGCCGCTTCATTGCAGGAGGTATATGGTAAGAACCTTTTTTACATCGGACCTGATTTCCATGTCGGGAACTCTTCTTTGTTTAAAGAAGACCCAAAACTTTATGCCGATTGGGTTAAAAGCGCTGCCGCCGAAGGCCTGAAGGTGCGTGTGGGTACTTGGAATGTGCCTGGCAAACCTCAAGTTGTACTTGTCGATTTCCATTCTTTCGACAATCAGAAAGGGGCTTTCCTTTTCCAACTCTGGCAAGCCTATTCCATCGACTCTATGAACATGGGACAGGATTACGAGAACAACGTTATGTTCAGCTATGCTGCCGGACGCGTTATTGAAAGTTTCGGAAACTTCTACAAGATAAACAAGGCGAAAACGGTTGCCCATTTCCACGAGTGGCAGACGGCTCCCGGTTTGCTTTACCTGAAGTTGAACAACCTTCCTTACAAGACGGTTTTCACAACCCATGCCACTACAGTAGGACGCTCCATTTGTTTTAACAACAAACAGCTTTACCAGTACTTTAACAATTATAACGGAGACCAAATGTCATTCGAACTGGGTGTCAAGGCCCAGCATGCTGTCGAGAAACACGGCGCTTTGAAGGCTGACTGCTTTACTACCGTAAGCGATATCACTGCCCGCGAATGTCTGCAGATGCTTGGAAAGGCTCCTGATGTGGTCACGCCTAACGGTTTCGAAACGGGGTTTGTGCCTAAGGGCGCTAAATTCAATCAGAGCCGTAACGATGCGCGCGCTGCTTTGCGGAAGGTGGCCGAAACACTTGTTGGCTACCAGTTGGCCGACGATGCTGTCTATGTCGGCATTGGCGGTCGTTTGGAGTACAGGAATAAGGGTATTGACGTTTTCATTGAGGCGATGCGCTCCCTCAATCAGGAAATAGGACTGAAACGCCAAATCGTCGCGTTCATTCTGGTGCCTGACTGGATTAACGGACCAAGGAAAGACTTGCAGGAGAAACTCCAGAATCCGAAACAGAAATACCAGTTCGCCGATGTGACCACTACTCACGAACTGCACCAGCCACAATACGATTCCGTTATGCAGGGCATCAACTATTTCCAACTGCACAACAACGAGAACGACAAGGTGAAAGTGTTCTTTGTTCCTTCGTACCTCGATGGTAACGATGGCATTTTCAACAAGGTTTATTACGACCTGCTTATTGGTCTCGATATTACGGTCTTCCCGTCTTATTACGAGCCGTGGGGCTACACCCCAATGGAGAGCGCTGCTTTCAGCATACCTACTGTCACTACCGACCTGACTGGTTTTGGACTTTGGGTCAGCAAGGGGGTTGAATCTATAGCCAATGGTGTGGCTGTCTTGCACCGCGACGATAATAACCGCAACGAACTGGTCGAGGCTATTAAGAACGAGGTGCTCGCATTCTCGCAATTTTCCGATAAGCAGGTGGCCGAATGCCGTGCGAAAGCTAAAAGTATTGCCGATAAGGCGCAATGGTCCGATTTCGTGACTTACTACGAACAGGCGTTCGCTTTTGCCAAAGGCGAGAAGTTCAAACCGCTGAAAAAAGAACCTGCTCCTGCTAAAAAGACGGTTGCTAAAAAGGAGGCGGAAAACCCTGCTAAAACTGCTCCCGTGAAAAAGGCCGTTGCTGCTAAGAAAACGGAGGCTAAGAAGGCTACGGAAAAAACGGCTGAAACAAAGAAAACGGCCAAGTCGGCTACTGGAAAGAAAAAATTAAATTCAAGTAAAAAATAATTATTTAAGATAAAAATTTATTAAGATGGAAATTTCAACTAACCGTGTCAACTGCCCTGATTGGAGAGCAATCAGCACTAAAGGTAAAGTTCCTGCCAAATTGACCAAACTCGACGAATTGGGCCGAAATATCTGGTGGGTATGGAACAACAAGGTAACTGATATATTCAACGATATTGATCCTGAAACCTGGGAGAAATGCGGAAAGAACCCTGTTACTTTCCTCGAACAGGCTCCTATCGAAAAACTCGATGCTGTTGTTCAGGACGCTAAGAAAATGGCAGCTATCGATGCCGTTTACGATGAGTTTAAAGCTTATATGGGTGCTAAGAAGGACCCTAAAAAGCCTTCTATCGCCTATTTCTCTATGGAATATGGCCTTACCGATGTCATCAAGATCTATTCCGGTGGTCTGGGTGTGCTTGCCGGCGACTACTTGAAGGAGGCGTCTGACCGCAATTTCGACCTTACTGCTGTCGGTTTCCTTTACCGTTACGGCTATTTTACTCAGTCGTTGTCGGTCGAGGGTAACCAGATTGCTGTTTATGAGCCACAAGATTTCACCAAGCTTCCTTTGGAGCAGGTGCTCGAAAAAGATGGTTCTCCTATGTTGTTGGAGGTTCCTTTCTACGACCGTATCATCTATGCTAATGTCTGGAAGGTTTCTGTCGGACGTGTTCCGCTCTATTTGATGGATACCGATGTTGAGAAGAACAGCGAATGGGACCGTGCCATTACCCACCAGCTTTATGGTGGCGACTGGGAAAACCGTTTGAAGCAGGAGTATATGCTGGGTATTGGTGGTATCTACCTCCTCAAGAAACTCGGCATCAAGAAAGAGGTTTACCACTGCAACGAGGGTCACGCTGCCCTTATCAACTTGCAGCGTATGGTTGACTTCATCAAGGAAGACGGCTTGAACTTCACTCAGGCGTTGGAGGCTTCCCGCGCTTCTTCGCTCTATACCGTACACACTCCGGTCCCTGCTGGTCACGACCGCTTCGACGAGGGCTTGTTCGGCAAGTATATGTACAAGTTCCCTGAAATGCTCGGTATTTCTTGGGACGATTTGATGGACCTCGGTCGTGAGAACGCTGGCGACAAGGGCGAGAAGTTCTCGATGAGCGTGTTCGCCTGCCGTACCTGCCAAGAGAGCAACGGCGTTAGCTGGTTGCACGGTGTGGTGTCTCGCAAGATGTTCGCTCCTATCTGGAAAGGCTACTTCCCTGAGGAACTGCACGTTGGCTATGTTACCAACGGTGTGCACATGCCTACTTGGGCCGACCAGAAGTGGAAGGACCTCTATGAACGTGTGTTCAAGAAGGGGTATATGGATCACCAGTCTGACGAGGAAATCTGGAAGGCTATCTATAATGTGCCTGACGAGGAAATCTGGAACATCAAGGTCGCACTCAAGCAGCGCTTGCTCAACTTTATCCAGAACAAGTACCGTAATGGCTGGTTGAAGAACGAGGCTAATCCTTCTCTTATCATGGAGATCCTCGACAAGGTGAACCCTAAGGCGTTGACTATCGGTTTCGGCCGTCGTTTCGCTACTTACAAGCGTGCTCACCTGCTCTTTACCGACCTCGACCGTTTGGCTAAGATTGTTAACAACGAGCACTATCCGGTTCAGTTCATCTTTACCGGTAAGGCACACCCTGCAGACGGTGCGGGTCAGGGCCTCATCCGCCGTATCGTTGAAATCTCGCGTATGCCTCAGTTCCAGGGTAAGATCCTCTTCCTCGAGAACTACGACATGGCATTGGCTAAGATTTTGATTTCGGGTGTTGATATCTGGTTGAACAACCCAACCCGTCCGCTCGAGGCTTCTGGTACATCTGGTGAAAAGGCTTTGATGAACGGTGTTGTTAACTTCTCTGTGCTCGATGGTTGGTGGCTTGAAGGTTACCGCGAAGGTGCCGGATGGGCGCTTACTGAAAAGCGCACTTTCGACAACCAGGGCTTGCAAGACCAGCTCGACGCGGCTACTATCTACCGCTTGCTCGAGAACGAGATTGTGCCTAAGTACTATGCGACTAACAGCTATGGCTACTCGCCTGAATGGATTCAGGTTATCAAGAACTCTATCGCTAAGATTGCTCCTAATTATACTACTACCCGTATGATTGAGGACTATAACGAGCGTTTCTATACCAAGCTGGCTAAGCAGTACAAACTCATCTCCGACAACAATTTCGCCAATGCGAAGAAGTTGGCCGACTGGAAGGTGAAGGTGAATAACGTTTGGGACAGCATTGAAATTGTTTCTACCAATATTTCTGAGGCTGTCAACCATATCCCTACTGTAGGTTCTAGCTTCAGCCTGACTGCTGTTATCGATGTTAAGGACCCTGAGTTGGTGAACAGTTTTGGTGTAGAAGCAGTTATCATTAAGAAGAACGATAAGAACGAGGACGAACTCGACCGCGCTATTCCTGCCAAGTTGGTGAAGACCGAAGGCACTAAGCTGTTCTTCGAGGTGAAAGAGCGTGTGGAAAAGGCTGGCTCGTTCCGTGGCTGCTTCCGCTTGTTCCCAACTTGCGACCTGTTGCCTAACCGCATGGGCTTCGCTTATGTACGCTGGTTCTAATTCAGTTCGTAATTTTCAAATCTTTATAAGCCTGGCTGATTTGTTCAGCCAGGCTTATTTTTTATCTTTACGGATATATTTTATCAATTATTTGGTTTTATGTCGAGGTTATTCGTTTTATTAAGTGTCCTGTCTTTTTCCGTAAGCCTTGGTGCACACGGTGTTGAGGGTGAATGGAGTGTGGAGTCGCTAACCCATCGCGACTTCTGCCGCTCGCATACAATCCTTATGGCCGATGGTGTCGACGCCGCTGGCGTCCGGTTTGCCCATGGGAAAATCTATTGCAACGATTCTGTGCTGGGGGCATACAAAGTCCTTCACGATACGCTGGTCCTTTTCCGAAACCAGGCCGATGTGGATAACAAAAGGGAGGAATTGCGTGCCAGGGTGGAACAGCTGGCGGCCGACGCGTCTTTCCTATCCCTGCAGAATACGGATGCAGATGAATACCGAAAACGCGAGTTCAAAGAGTTGGAGCGTGAGGTGTCGGCATTTGCCGCCGATACGCTTCTTCTTGCATCCAGTTCGTCTGGTAACACATTGCTGGCGCTTTACGAGAATAGTTACAAACTGGTCAAACCTCCTTTCGATGTGGCTTTCTACCTTCGCAGGAAAGGAACTGACGAGAGCATCAACACCGACAATGACCTCGTTGGCTTTTGGTCTCATATATTCGACGCTTGGCGCTTGACTGTCGACCTGAGGCCGGATAAGACATTCAGCATGAAAAACAATGTCGGAAATGAGGAGAAACTCTCACAAACAGGACGGTTTGAGGGGGAGCATCTGGTTTTCGCCGACAACGAGAAGTTACGCTTTCTTTGTGCCAGGCGTTTCGCACTTTTGATAGTTGAAGACCGGGCGCTCAAATTGCTGCGGTAGGGTGCCGGTTGGTGGATACAAAAAGGGGAGGCCGTTTTTGCCGGTCTCCCCTTTTTGTATCTCCAGTAGGAATCGAACCTACATCTAAAGTTTAGGAAACTTTTGTTCTATCCGTTGAACTATGAAGACAGTTGCTTTCTAACAACAGCACAAAGATAAATAAAAAAGATGGAATTACCAATTTAACAGCTTGAACTCGTTGCCGTCGAACACTCCGTAGGTGAATTTTGTAATCCATTCGCCCAAAAGGAACAGGGTGGCTTTGTTCCCGCCGTTTTTTATTTCCAGTTGCAACTCTATGTGCCGGTGCCCGAATATGTAGTAGTCGATGTCGGTGTGTGTGGCGAAGTGCTTTTTGGTCCATTGCACTTGGAACTCTTTTTCTTCACCCAGATAGTCTTTCCCCTTGCTGTCTTTTTTGCGTTTCCGGTTCTTGTTCGACCACAAGTAGCCGAACCACATGGTCAGGTCGGGATGTATCCACCTGAAACACCATTGGGCCGCTTTGCAACGGAAGAACTTCCGCATAAAGTAGAACGACAGGCTGGGGTCTCCGCAGTTGTCTCCGTGTTCCATATAGAACCGTTTCCCCATAATGTCGCCATACCATTCGTCTGGCACAATAGTGCATCCGCACTCCTTTTCAAGGTAGTCGAGCATCCACATGTCGTGGTTGCCGTAAAAAAGGTAGACGGGAATGCCGCTGTCGGTAAACTCGGCCATTTTTGCCATGAAGCGGACGAACCCCTTGGGCACGACACTGCGGTATTCGAACCAGTAGTCGAACATGTCGCCTAGCAGGAACAGTGCGCCGCAGTCGGGTTTTATGCTGTCCATCCAGGCACAGAAACGTTTCTGCGACTCAATGGGGCTGCAATACAGCTCCAGCCCGAAGTGGGCGTCGCTGGCGAAATAGACCTTCTTGCCCGGCGCTATGCTCAGGTTGTTGCTCATGGTGCGTGTCTCTTTTTACATTAGTCCCAGTTCCAGTTTCGCCTCATCGCTCATCATACTCTGGTCCCATACGGGTTCGAAAACGACTTGGACGGTGGTTTTGCTGACGCCTTCCACCGAATCGACTTTCTGGGTTACGTCTTCCACAATAAAGTCGGCTGCAGGGCAGTTGGGTGCGGTCATGGTCATCTGTATGGTCACCTTGCGCCCATCTACTCCTTCTTCCGGGTCGTCAACGTCTATGCGGTAAATCATGCCCAGGTCGTACACGTTAACGGGTATTTCAGGGTCGTAGACGGTGCGCAGCATGTCCACTATTTTTTCCTCCAGTTCGAGAAACTGGTTGATGTTGCCCTCTAGTTTTCTTTCTGATGCAGCCTCTTGGCTGTCTTTTATCTCATTCTCTTCCATTGTCTTTTGTCTTGTTTCCTTTTGGTTGGTTTTGCATTACATAAGCGGACTGAACAACCGGGCCCACGATTCGCCGAACTTTTCCAGGCGTGGACGGTTCCGCCATTCCTCCAGGTTTATCTGGCTCGATTTCTCCAAGTCAGAAAGGAAGATGTGCTTCATGGTCTGTGCGAATTCCGGATCGTATATCCAGGTGTTGATCTCGAAGTTTTGCTCGAAACTGCGGAAATCCATGTTTGCCGATCCAACTGTCGAGAGGTTGTCGTCAATGACGATGGTCTTGCTGTGGATGAAGCCCTCCTCGAAGAAGTACACCTTCACCCCGGCATTCAGCATCTCGTCGATGTAGGTCATCGAACTTTTCAGGGCGAACGATGCGTCGCTATGGCGTGGAATAATGATGCGTACGTCTACACCGCCCAGGGCCGCGCACTGCAGTGCGTTCACAATGGTCTGGTTGGGCAGGAAGTAGGGCGTTTGCAGGTAGATGTAGTTGCGGGCCTGCGCTATCGCCATAAAGAAAGTCTGCATTATCGATTCCCACTCGCTGTCGGGCGAACTGCTGACCACCTGTACCAGGCTGTTGCCTGACGGGGAGTCGGGAGTCGGGTAGTAGAGAGGGTCGTCGCTGAGTAGCGAGCGGCTGACGAAATACCAGTCGCTGAGGAACACGCGTTGCAGTCCGTGAACGGCTTCACCCTCAATGCGGAGGTGCGTGTCGCGCCAGGCTCCCCATTTCGAGCCTTCCACGTAGCGGTCGGCCACATTCATACCGCCGGTGTAGCCCACATCTCCGTCTATCACCACTATTTTACGGTGGTTACGGTAGTTTACCTTGCTGTTTATGGCCGGTAGGCCCACTTTCAGGAAACAGTAGATCTCGATGCCGGCGGCGCGCATTTCACGCACCGACGACTTGCGCATCAGCCAGCTGCCCACATCGTCGATAATGACGCGCACCTTCACTCCCTCTTTAGCCTTTCGCTTGAGTATTTCTATAAACTTGCTGCCTATGGTGTCGGAATTGAAAATGTAGAATTCCACATGGACGTATTTACGGGCTTTCTCCACCTCGGCAAACATGCTGTCGAAAAATTCTTTACCGGTGGTGAACAGCCTCACACCATTGTTCACGTACAGGGTACTGTTGCTGCTGTTCACAGCCATATAGGCGAAATTCTTGTATTGCTTCGGAAACGATTTCTCAAGCATGGGGTTGCCCTTTATGGTCTCTATCCGCTCTTTCCATTTGGCGAGGCTGCGGTGCGAGATGACCATCTTTTTACGGAAATTCTTTCCCACCAGTATGTATAACAGCAAACCTACAACGGGTAGAAGTATCAGCACGAATATCCAGGCTATCGATTTTACCGGACTGCGGTTCTCCATTAACAGCATAAGGATGATGCCGATGATGGTGATGAAATATAGTACTAAAAATAAGTTTGTGGTGAGTTCCCAAACCATAAGTTTAATCTCCTCGCGTTTTTCTTGTGTATTATAGTTGTATTCTCAAGTCTTATAAATTTGTAAATATAGTTAATTTTTTGGTCATATTTCCCCATTCGGGCTCTGTTTACTCCTCATTTTTGTTTTTTTTGACGGTTTTCCCCCAGCTTTTTTTATTCGCATTTGGAAAAGCGTGAGCGCCTCTGCCGCTAATTTGTTTTTTTGTGAGGCCGATTTTGTAATATCCTTCTTTATTTTTAATTTTGTACAATATAAAGTTCTGTTGACAATTAGAAATAACCATTCGGCTGACTATTTCAAGAATGATAATTTCTGATAGTGTTTCAAAAAAGTAAGATGTTATCGCTATTCCTATTCGTTTGTCTGAGGCGGATTTAGTGATGCCTGACTTTATACTGTTGTGCTAATGTTTGATCTTTTTGTATTAACAAATAAATTTTATTACATGTTTAAACCTAATTGTTTGAAAGTTGGTGCGCTATCGTTAATAGCAGCCTCTTTGGCGTACCCTCTGAATCTGGCTGCAGACGAGACTGATGCGGCTCCGTCGCTACATCTCAAATATCGTTTTAGTAATGATAAAAAGACTGACATCCTGGTCAATTCGTTGAAGGTTACCAGTAAGTGTAAAGACACTTATTGCTCGCTGATTAATGGAAAATTGTTCCGACAGACTCCGACTGGTAGTGTTGATGAAGATGGTATGTATTGTGGCTTGCAGTACTCTGGGTCTAGTTACGAACAAAGGCGATTGTACTCGATTTGGAATCCATTTATACGTTTCAACGATGAGGTAATGGTGAAATGTAAAGATACCTGTTTGCTTACAGCACAACCAGGCGATATTATCTCTGCGGGGGATTCTGTACTGTATAGATTCGAAAACGAAGAAACATTCAAGGTTAGTCACGATTCAGATATTTATACTATCAAAATCCACGATACAGTTATACGGGCGAACGAACCTTCTTATTTGAGCTACGATTATGTGCTGCCAACAGTAAACCCTTCTACTTTTGGTGGAGAGGGACGCGGTGCCCAGGTGAAAGAAATCCAGCCTTCTGGAATTTTTGAGAATTACAACTGGTATACGTTTGTTACCAGAGTGTGGGACGAGGATAGAAGCAAATTCGGCTGCTGGTTCTACGACCATAAGAACAACAAGTGGCTGCATTACTGTACATTGGGCTATCCGGCTAGCAACATGTATTTCAAAATGTATATAGATGCTTTCCTTGAAAACTGGACGGACAGTGGAGATTCTACCTTGAGGTCGTATGATCAGAAGGGAGCATGGGCAAGAGGTGCCGATGGCGAATGGGAACAGCCGCAAAGTGTGGATGTAGAATCTTATTGGTCTGATGGGCAGCCTGGTGGCCGTTGCCGCAAGCGTTTCAACGAGGTAGACGTTATTCTTAATGCTGACAGCAGTATTACGATGAAGACGGGGGCAGGCATCTCTCCTACCGTTTACAATTATGGAGATACTTTCGACTATCCGGCTAACCTGTCGTTGTCTGAGCCTGCTTTTGCTAAGTTGGCGCTCGTGTCGGTTTCTCTCTTCAACGATACGCTTAAATGGAAAACTACCGATGGCGGATTGCCTCAGTTCTCTTACAGTTACCAGGTTTTCGATTCCGAAACTGGCGCTCCTGTCTTTTCCTCTCCGGTCAAGTTCAACTCGGAAGACAGCTCTGTGGTGCTTGGCTTGAAAAGAGACGATGTGCAGGTTGCCCTGACACTCACCGACATTTTCGATAATGAACTCACCGTGACCGTCGTTCCGCAGAAAAAGGAGGTCCTTCCGTCGTCTTCTTGCGATGCCCTCTTGAAAAATGTACAGCCTAATTCGTGGGGTACCATGTTGGAAGTGCCTGTTAACAGTGCTGGCGGTGAGTTTGTTGACATAAAGGTGGTCGACGAATATGGCAACAAGGTGGCCTGCTTCCTAGACCAGCCGCAGTTGATGCACGGCCCTCACGTACACCAGTTGTATTTGAACACCCAGAACCTCGACGCCCAAAAGGTTTATACCATCAAGGCTGAGGTTGGTGGCAATACCTGCTCTTCTAACTTCTCGTTGGCTAACGGTATGTTCGATGCGCCTACTTACATTGCATCAGAAGACGACTATCGCATCAATTATGTCTATACCGATGGAAATAACGTTGTGGCAAGTGTATATGCTTCAAATCTTACAAATAGCATTCTTTGTCTTAGCTCTGCAACCGGTCATTTCTTTAATGAGAAGCCTGTGATGTTGCAGCCTGGCGATAACGAGGTCGTATTGGAACTCAATGAACGGTTGACTGCTGGAACTGTTTATTTCTTCAACGCCCATCTGAATGGTAAACCTTCACTTTCGCAAGGGTTTGTTGTGAAGTAAACAGCGTGTTTAACAAACATAAGAAGAGCCTCTGGAACTAGTCCAGAGGCTTTTTCACATCGCTACCCGCGAAATCGTGGAAAAGTGGGAAGCAGAAGGTGAACCAGGCGGTTTTGGATTGCGAAACTATTGGGCAAAATCGGTCTATAACACACTGAGGACTCCACGTTTCACCAAACTCTATTACAAAGTAAGGACACTGCCTGCAAGAATGCAGAAGTAACCTCTAAAAATAAGTAGAAAAGCCGTCCATTTATGGATGGCTTTTTTTATATTGTGGAAAAATATTTTTGCCGTTGACGTTATTTGGCAGGACTTCTTGCTATATTAGCGAATTTTATAAAACATAAGAAGTAATTAAAGAAAGGGAGGCATATTATGTTTAAATGGTTTCACGATCTTACAACCGGAGAATCTGATTACTTTAATGAAACAGATTCCAACGACAGTTATGTAGAGGGCTACGACTCTAATGGCGACTTTCACCACATCAACAAGTGTGGAAACATGGGCATCGACTCTTATACTGGTGACGTGTATTATAAGATGGGCCACTTTATCGAGAGGCACGGTTCTTCGCATTCCACCTTCTCGTCGTTTGATGATGATGACGACGATGATGAACTGTTTTGAGTTCTAATAGGAAGTGTTGCTAGAAGGTTCAAAAAATGTATTCAGTTAAAAGTCAATAATTGATATTATACAATGGATGTGATTCAGAACATAGGTAAAAGTATTGCTGATTCGTTTTCAAAGTCCGTAGAAGCATACATTGCTGTGGCGTTGGTTGGTGACTCCTGTTTAAGGATTCTTGATAAGGCAAAGAAAACAAACAAAATCAAGTTTGTCGTAGGAGTGAATCTTCCAACGCCAATTGAGGTTTTGAAAGAGCTAAAAAATCGTTATTCATCTGATGCTAAAATTTATCGTAGTGAATTTTTTCATCCAAAGGTTTATTTGTTTAGGATGAAGGATGGATCTCTAGTGGCTTATGTAGGTTCAGCAAACTTCACCGATGGTGGAATGAATACAAATGTAGAACTATCTGTGTCTATTACTAATCAGGATACATGTAAAGGCATTCTTGGTTGGTTTAGTAAAGTGTTTGAAGAAGCCGAACCAATCACAGATAATTTTTTGGCTAATTACAAGGAATATACTGTGAAGTGGACTAAAAAGAGGAAAGAACGGGAAAATGACTTCAATTTAATTACTAAAGAATTAGACATATTCAAAGAACAGAAAGCGGAAATAGAAAAAGAACTTGCAAAGAGACGTAAACAGGAGGATTATTATGAAATATGCAAATCACGAGCTGGTGATGTAGAAGATATTAAAGAATCCATAGACTATTACAATGACTTCAAAAAAATTGATATTCCGAAGTTTTTATGTATTGGTTCATTGGGGCAGATTCGTCAAGCGTACAAAAATGAACTAATAAACGCTGTAAAAGATGGAACTTTAAGGCGTTTGTTCAAGCACCTGTGTGATGAAGGTGTTACTGTTGAACAACGTATTACAGATGCTCTAGAAGGTGATTATAAAGTTTTTGGATGTGGTAAAAATATCATCACGAAAATACTGACAGTTCATAATCCAAAGAAGTATATTGTCTTTAATGGTATTACAAAACAATACTTAGACAGCGTACATATGCACTTCCTTCATGGTTCTAAATTCTCAGAGCAATACCGTCAAATGTGTCAAGTATTTGCAGAGGTATGCAAAAAAACTGATATTAAGGATTTCGCAGTGTTAGATGAGATTTTATTAATGATTCAAAAAGGGTATGATTAAGCTAGACTTGCGCCAAAGACAAAAGTCATATAATGCAGAAGTTGCTTCTAAAAACTGGGAGAATCAAGAAAGATGGCTTTCAACAAGGATGTTTTACTCTGATTATGTCGATAACGCATCCTTAACCCCTCAATTTTGCGTAGTTAAGGATGTAGTGTCGTGATTCTGTATCCTTAACTATACTTTTTTGTATAGTTAAGGATGTGCTATCACCGCTTTTTCCCAGAACATAGGTCGACCTAATAAAGAAAGAACTGTGTCTTTGGAGTCTCTTTATTACTATTTGTATGCTGGTATAGGCAAAAATGGCACCTTTGTGGCCGAAATCGCATAAGAGGTTTGCCGATAAGGGAAGAGTGTGGAATAATAATAACGAACAAAGGCTTCTCCTCTGTCTTGACAATGTTATGGCGCCTTCTAAAGATTACCTTATTGTCATTAGCATAAGGCGATTTTTTTATAATTTTGAATTTTAGCAGACGGTTGGTGAAAGGCTGACCTCTCACCAACCGTCTGCTAAAGGAAGAAAAGAAAAAGTATTAACCAGTTGTCAAAAAATGGGAAGTTCAATAGGGAATTTTCTTATCGGAAATGATAGCAGAAAGTGGAATGATAATGGTGACTATACTTGAATAGTTTAACTAATCACATTTAAATAGCATTGCTTATGGAAAATAATTATTTTGATAATTTATTAAACACTTATTCGCAGGAAGTCGAATGTGTTTACAAGAATGAAAAGTATTCTGTACGTGATAATGGTGCCATTATGAGGCATACAAAAGAAGGAAAACGTCCTCGCCCTAACGACAATAAATGGACTTTTGGTGTTCCCTCTTCCGAAACTGGCTATATGCTTTTTTGTGGCGAAAGAGTTCATCGGATAGTTGCGACGGCTTTCCATGGAGAGGCTCCTTCTAAAGACCACGTGGTTGATCATATTGATACCAATCGCAATAATAATCGTGCCGACAATCTTCGTTGGCTTAGCAAATTGGAAAATATTCTAAATAATGAAATTACACGTTCGAAGATAGAATATATATGTGGTAGTGTAGAGAATTTTTTGAAGAATCCATCAATGCTCCGTGACTATACCCATGAAGACAGAAATTTTGAATGGATGCGTACTGTTTCTAAAGAAGAGGCAGAAAATTCTTTAGTAAATATCAAAGAGTGGCTTAAAAACGCCCCAAAAACGAAAGAAACTTCAGAGGTTAAGGGTAAAATAGGAGATTGGATTTATGAAAAAAAATCCAATAAAGACAATTTTATGAAAGGCTACCAGATGCCGAAATTGACTGATGAACAGAAGAAACAACAAGAAGAGGCGAAACAAAGGATTATTCAGGAATTGAAGAAATGCGAAGACGAGGCAGAAAAGCAAAGAGCCGAAGAAGAACGTAAATTTGAGGAAGAAATGAAAAGACTTCGTGAAGAAAGAAGAAAACCAATTCAGTCTATAACGTCTAATTGTATGCAAATAAATTGGAAAACACCAATGGATTTTATCTGTTGCCCTCAGACGTATGGAGCATTTCCACTTGAGGACTATGCAAACGCACTACAGAATGGCGCAGTATATGCAAAGAGCAGCAACAACGAGTCCAAGGTTGAATTTTTCACCCTTGATGATGATAAAAGCCGTTTGTGGGTTGTTTCATATCTTGGATTGTGGGCTTATGGTATAGCTGAAATTACTTTTAAAGAAGGAGTCTTCTATCATGAATATCTTGATAGATTTGAAACTTCAGGAGCGTGTGACCAATGGATAACTACAGAGTTACAAGGAAAAGAATGGGATGGATATGACTACTTGGCAAATGAATAAAAATGAGAACAACGGATAAAGAAAATCAATATGAGCAGGTTGTTTATAATTTGCTCAAGAATAGAGTGGAAAAACGCATCAAATACCCACCCTAAACGGTAATACCCGTTCACTTTTTGTCTACCATGAAAATGCTTTTGTAAAATTAGTTATTTTCTCCTTAAACTAGCCCCTTTTGATTCAAAACGGATAGCAGGTGGCTATAAGCGGTTATGCGCTGGCCGCCCTGTCTGTCGAAGCGTCATTGCCGTAGAATAGATAGCTCAAATGTAAAAATATAGCCGCTTCTGCAAGAAGGCTTAATCTTTCAAGCAACCAATGGGAATGACGTATACTCCGTCTTTTCTCCGGTAGAAGTATTGTCCTACACCTACAATGACAGCCATAAATGAGGGAGCCGACATTTTATCGGTGTCTATTTTGTTGGCTAACTCTAATAGGTTTTCAGTTCCTTCGTTTATTGCTTTTTCCCCGCCAAGTTTCACTTCAAGCAATGCATAGCTGCCGTTACGCCGGTGAAGAACGGCGTCGCATTCAAGCCCGTTGCTGTCTCTGTAGTGGTAAAGTGTGCCGTCTAAAGCCTCTGCATAAACACGCAAGTCCCTTACTGCCAGATCTTCAAAGAAGAGCCCGAATGTGTCTAAATCGTTTGTCTGGTCTTTAGGGCCGAGTCCTAAAATCGCAGTGCCGATGCTGGGATCTACAAAATGGCGCGTGTCGCCAGTCCTGATTGCGGTCTTGCTCCGCAAATTCGGATTCCAGGCCGCAAGGTCCTCTATCACGAACAGTTTTTTAAGGCTTTGATGTAGTCGGCTACCGTGTCTTCGTCGAGTGTGCTTGCATCGTTAGCAAGCATGTCTTTGCGGATGGTGGCGTATGAAGCCGGTTGCGATATGTTTCTTGCATATGAGCGCAACAGGCGTTTGGCGCGTTCCGGGCTTCGCTTCACGTTATCAACGCGCTGTATGTCTCGTCCCGTTACAGAGTCTACATAGTCAATGGCTTGGTTAATGGTTGTAGTCTTTTGATTTTCAACGCTTTTTTTGATTTTTCGGTTATTTGAGGCTGATTTGTTCGGTTATTTGAGACGGATTTATTCGTATAAACGGAGTATACCCGTTCAACCGGTAATCCGCATAAATCTGAGGACATAACTCCATACCGCTCCTCAGCAGATTGCGGAGTCCTCCTCATAAATAAAGTACTAGCATTCCCGATACCTCATCCCTAACCCCTCAATTTTGCATAGTTAAGGATGAAGTATCGCGATTCTGTATCCTTAACTATGCTTTTTTATATAGTTAAGGATATGCTATCGCTATTTTTTTGCCAGAACGTAGGTTGGCCTTATTGGTTTTAGGTCTTTTTTTTGCCGATATCGGCAAAAAATGGCATCTTTGTGGCAGAAATCGTGTATAAAGTTTGCCGATAGAGGAAAGAATGGAATATATATCAGTTGGTCAGTTTGCCGAGAAGTATGGAGTCTCGGAACGTACCGTGCGCAATTATTGCGCTAGCGGAAAAATAGCAGGTGTATTCATTACGGGCAAAACGTGGAATATTCCTGCAGATGCAACCTTGCCTGGAAGGAGGGCAAAATCGAAACCGTCGCCTCTGCTCTGTATCTTGCGAGAACAGAAGGACGCTAGAATGAAGGGGGGCATCTACCACCGCACCCAGATTGATTTGACATATAGTTCTAACCATATAGAAGGTAGCCGGTTAACGCACGAACAGACCCGCTATATTTTTGAAACCAACACCATTGGTGTTACAGATGCGGCAGTTAATGTTGACGATGTGGTGGAGACCGTCAATCACTTCCGCTGTATCGACTATATAATTGATCACGCAGAGGAGAAACTGACGGAATGTTTCATCAAACAGCTGCACTTTTTGCTGAAATCGGGGACGTCTGACAGTCTGAAAGCTTGGTTCGCTGTCGGAGAATACAAGCGTCTGCCCAATGAGGTGGGCGGCATGGAGACTTGCCAACCAGAAGCTGTTCACACTGAGATGAAATTATTGCTCAAAAGCTATCATGCAATCAAAAAAACTTCTTTTGACGATATTCTTGACTTTCACGTGCGTTTTGAGGCTATTCATCCTTTTCAAGATGGAAACGGACGTGTGGGCAGGCTGATAATGTTTAAAGAGTGCCTTGCCAATGGCTATGTTCCCTTCATCATTACCGACGAACTGAAGATGTTCTATTATCGTGGCCTGCATGAGTGGGGCCACACTAACGGATACTTGACCGACACCTGCCTTACGGCACAAGATCAGTATAAAGCCGCCCTCAACTATTTCAGAATAGAGAAGTGAGGGAAAAAGCTAAAGAAAAGGGATGATTTCTCAATTAAAGAGAAAAAAGATGTAATTTTGCAATCAGAATATTAATAAGAGTAATAACATGCCAAAAATATTGTT
Source organism: Bacteroidales bacterium UBA4345 (assembly GCA_002396385.1). GTDB lineage: Bacteria > Bacteroidota > Bacteroidia > Bacteroidales > Paludibacteraceae > Physcocola. Next base: position 799 of record DGTD01000046.1, on the reverse strand, counting down.
ATATATAACGGCTAAGGTTATCTGGAACTTTCTGTTTTGGAATACCGACTATTACGAGAATCGTGCGCATGTGCATGTGGGTAAGCGTAGCACTGAACACTTATGCAAGATATGGCTTGAACCTATCGTAGAGGTGGAAGATAAAGGCGACCTGACAGATGCGCAAGTAAAGGAAATACTGAAAATAGCCACTGACTATCGTGAAAAGCTTCTTGTTCAGTGGGAGCTGTTCAAACAAGGCAGACCTATCAGAATAATAAGAATCAAGAAAACAAAATAGCTTATGTATAAGACAGAAGGATATTGGAACGTGACACCCCGCATCAAGCGATTGTCGTTCCCTCGCAGAGGCAAATTCCAGGTTGACCTGCAAGATGGTCGTTCTATCGTGATGCCAGTATCGGCATTTCCTTCCCTGAAGCGCGTGCCTGTGAAGGAGCGTGACAAGTGGTATTTGATTGGGGGGGGCGTGACATGGGATTCATGCCCAGAGGTGATTCACATTGAGCAGATTTTGGGAAATTTTCAGAACTATTCGCACGAGATGCAGGTGGGGAAGATTTGAGTATCCGGCATAGTTTGCGTTTGATTATAGAAGACGGGCAGTCGCTACAATCATGGAAATTAAGAATGAAGAGTAAAATTCTACCGATGCTTGATACGTACAAGAGAATTTTTCCTTTGTACGCAAAATGCAAAAAGATACGTCAATGCGTGAGGGGCATTAACGTATCTTTTTTATGAGGTGTGTCGATTAACTAAACACTGACCTCGGCCTTGATGTGCGGCCACGGATTGT
>DGTD01000076.1 GCA_002396385.1 Bacteroidales bacterium UBA4345 | reverse complement strand
CTAAGACTAACAACAGCAAATGGTCGGAAGCTGCAACAGCGACCCGTAACCACTTGTACAAGTCTTCAAACAGCAAATCTGGCTTGTTCTCTGACTACAACAACTTCGACGGGACTCCTAAGTCTGTGTCTTACAACAACAATTCACACAGATATATGTACGACGCAATGCGTTGCGCCATGAACTTCGGTATGGACTACTACCTGTTCGGTGTTGACAACAACAGAGAAGAAGAGATGGCAAAACGCATTATTGACTTCTTTGAGAAGGATGGCTACCAGCACGCACGTTTCGACTGGGACGGTTCAAACCCAGGCGAGAGCTACACTTTGGGTGAGACCGGAGCTAATGCAGTTGCCTGCTACGCATTGTTGAACAACCCTTCATACGAAAAACAAGTAAGGACAAACTTGAACAAAGCATGGAACGCAGGCCTCGCAACTGGCACCTACCGCTACTACGACGGTTTGGTTCACTACCTCTCTATGCTCCACCTCTGCGGCAGCTTCAAGATTTGGAAGCCAGCTCCAGAAGTTAAGAGCAAGGAAGTAGAAGACGAATATCAAGGTGTTAAGTATAACAAAGACACCACCATCGTGGCATTCGAAGACTGTCAGCTCTACAATGTTAAGATTACCGTCAACCACTCAAATGTTGCCAACAGTGTTGCTACAACCAAAGGCATACAGTTGACTCCAAATCCAAACGACGGTAGCTTCACCCTCGTAAGCAATGAGGAGGTTCTTAAAGTTGAAATACTCAACACTCTTGGAATAGTAGTAGCAACAGAATATACAGACGATGTAAAAGCATCTGTTGCTCCTGGCACTTACTTCGTAAGAGTTACTACCAAGAAAGGCACAAACTACATAAAGATGTTAGTTGCCAAATAAGACCTAGATGTAAAATCCGAAAAGGAACCATAATGAAGGGCATGTCTCACAAGGCATGCCCTTTTATTATACAGCTAGCTAACACAATGTTCAGCTTTTTTATTCTTTGCTATTTTATATGATACGTTTCGCTAACACGCTGACCATTCTAAGCGATGTGTCCTGCGACTACATTAAATAGATATGAAGGAATAAAAAAGGCAAAGAAAGGCATCAAAATGTCATTAAGATACATATGGTTTAGGTTTACGTAAGACAGATGCAAAAGAATCATTCAACCAACTTAAAGGAGGCCATAACCGGATTATGATCAGAATTTGCGAACTGCAGGTCGTGACACTTTACAGATATAGCATTCACATTTGGTGATGTGATAAAGAAATCGATAAGTGTAGTTTTAGTCGTCTGTTTGTCGTATGGTTCAACAACCCTTCTGTTTGTAGAAAGAGTCGAATCGTAAACAAAATGCCAGTTATCGGGGAAAAGAGTATCGGGTATAGTATGAAAGTCGTCATAGTCAAACTGCTTGTTAGCAGGGTTCGGTTTATAAGAGGCGGGACATTGGTTAAAATCGCCACCCGCAATAACATAGTTTCCTTTTTTATATTCGTTTAGTAAGAAATCTTTAAAATAGAGAAGTTCAGCCTTCCTTAGTTCTCCTCCATCGTCGAAAGCAGAATTATGGGTACACACCATAACAAGTTCACGACCGTTCGAGGTGGGATAGCGAGCAGAAAGGAAGCACCTGTCGAGCATAAAGACTTTCAACGGCCATTCAAAATTAAATGGGAAAGAGTACCTGGAAGCGCAGGTCGGGATGTTTTTTGTATACATGGCAATTCCACTTTCCACACCACCCATTGGTTCAAAAACAGGGAGGGGCACCCATGCAACAGAATAATTCTTACCAAAATACACATCACAACCCAACTTATTTTTTAACGTATCAATTTGGTTCATACCATAACTGCGCTTGGCTTTCGTATCAATTTCCTGGATAAAAACGAAATCGCAGTTATGAGCTTTCGAGCCAACAAAATCGGAAATAGCCACCAGGTTGCAATAAGACTGGTGTTGTGAAGGACGTACCTTTTTCCCTCCATCATAGAAAAAATCCATATCGGCATCAAGCCCAGCATAGCCGATATTCCATGTAAAACAAGAAATAGGGCGTTTTATGTCTATAAGCGTAGGTTCATCAGAAGAAAAGACCACTTCACATTTAGAAGGACAATAGTCGTTCAACGTCATAAACATAAGAAAACCAGAAAAAATTCCAGCACAAAGGAATAGGAGATAGAAAAAGTACTTCAATTTGTTCATACAGAAGATATTTACACACAGAAAACTCACGACATAGAACTACAGCGCACGGTTTCACTAAAATCTTGTTGTAACTGAGTTATAGCAAAAACAGCCGTTTTATACACATTTTGTTGTTTGTCGTCGTAAAAAGGTGTATAACAAGCTTTTTCGCATTCGCTTATCACATTAAGTACTAAAGAGACAGAAGCATCAGAAGCCCCATTTTCTCTCAGAATATCAGCAAGCACCGTCTTGCTTTGTGTCGCCACAGGATAGTTTAATTTATTACCGATGTAAGTTATTAAAATTTTGACATAGGAATTAAACAATTGGTCACCTTGCAAGTTTTCTTTGGCCTCATTCAGAGCATCGTAGGCTTGAATTTCGAAATTTACAAAGGTTTTACGACGTCTCCGTATCCAGACAACCATTCCAACAACGCAGCCCCCAAAAAGCAATCCACACAAAACAAACGGCCAAAGTTCTATTCGTGAATCTTCGTCATTTGTAGGCAATACATGCAATTTTGTTTTTGTTTGTGGCAAAGCCTTTAAAACCGACACCTTGACAGGTGCGGTTTTCAACAGTTGGAAACAGCGCGAACGGGTGTTGAAATAAGAGAAACACACCGATGGAATTGAAAAGACTCCAGACTGGTGCGGTATGAAAACAAAATCAAATATACGTTCACCACAGCATTGCTTACAATTGTAAGCAACATTAATAACAGGTTTAGACTGATAACACTCCACAAAATCGGGGAAACAAGGTTTAGGAACGTCTAAAAAACCAAAGTTGCCACTCCCTTTAACCCTTATACGAAAAGTTGCAGCCTCGTCAACATAAATGGAGTCAGGCCGTAGCAATTCTGTCACCAATTCGAATTCACCGATTCCGCCAGAAAAAGACTCATGTTTATCAGGCAATTGTCGTACATTCACCGCCACAGGCTTTGAAGTCAAAAGAAAGGGTTCGCCATACTTCTGCGAGTCTTCTCCATAAAGTTGCAGAGATATCTGTCCGCTACCAACAGAGGCATTACCCATTTTTGAAGGATACATATAAAAACACAAAAGTGTTCGTGCCCTATACTGCAAGCCATTCAGAAAAAGAGAGGAAAAAGCCGTCGAATCATTCTCTTTAGCTATGATATTCCATTCTTTAATAAAGTCAGGCAGACTGGGTATCTGGTAATCGAGAATCTGATAATCGACTTTTAAATTTGGACAATTTGGATAATAAAGAACCCATTTAACTTGAACAAGTTCGTTTTCAAACAAATGAGTTTTATCGAGTGTAGTGCGTAAAAACAAGCGATTCCTAAAATCGTCAAGAGAAACAACCCGACTAATTTTGCCGTAGTTGACGGAAGATGCAGCCCCACTGTCACCAGCAATAGGACCAGAGTATGGGGCAATGGGAAAGTTCTGGGCAACCAATGCATTAGCAGCCAAAGCAAGACAAAATAATATACTAAGGCCCCTCAACATACTTACAGATTCCAGTGAGGTTGTTCAACAGGTTTCTCTTCCTCCTGCTGGGGTTTCTCGGAAGCAGGTTTAACAGAAGAAACAATGCCAGGAATGACCATGTGTTTGGAAATACGGTGATAACCGCCCCAGAAATCATTCCGGTTTGGAACATTCACAATTACATCTAACTCTCCGCTACCAAACGACAATTTTCCAGTTTTTTCGGGAACGACATCCATTTTACGCACCACAACCGTATTGTACGTAATTCCATTAACCTGGGCACGTCCGTAACGAGAATGTCTGGCAATGCCAGCATCTGTAACCTCACAATTTTTAGCATCAGGCCAAACAGCATTATCCCACCCTGCAACATTAATACGGTAATACAGCTTAATGAGCAGATTATTATGGCAACCAGCATAAACCTTATCACCTTCCCATTCGGTGCGGATAAACATATCTTCAGCAGTTATCTCATCAGCTTCGGCCTCTTCCAACAAGCGTTGCTGTTCTTCAGCCTTCTTTCTTGCCTCAATTTGTCTCTTTTGTTGTTCAGTTTGGCTTTGAACCGTAATAGTTAGCGTATTAGTTGAATATTTAGTTCCGTTACTCCAGATTGACGCAGCAGGCACAGTAATAGAACCCTTCTTTTCAGCGACAGCAATATAGACTAACGAGACAGAAGTAGAAGAAACGAGACGTCCACCAACCACTTGTGTGCTGGAGCTGGTACTTTTAGAAGGACCCGACAACAGTTTGAGCGACTTGATTTTTGGAAGAAGGAAAGAATCTGCTTGGGCATTATGAATAGTGAAAATAAGTTGGAAACGCTGGTTCTCGGTAACCACAGCAGGCGCCGATGCCGACACTTTGACAGTTCCCGCAGCAGAAAGATTGGCCTGTGCCAATGATAAAAAACTAAAAGCCAGTATTATAAAAAAACGTATCATAGAGCCATTCAAATACTAATAACCAACTAAACAACGACAAAACCTGTGCCATAGTATAAAGAATCACCAATTCTTGACCATAGATTTTGCCCCAGAATTAGGCTTTCTGTTCTCTTCATCCTCGTCAAGAGACTCCAAAATTTTCCTATTATTATCTTGAGAATCATCCTCCATCTTTTTATCACCCGTATTAGGCGGCGGATTATCTTTTTGGTTTCTCTTTTCCATCCTTATAGCATACGCAAGTTGTTTTCTGGTTTCGTTGCTATTCGGATTCGCAAGCATGCTTTTTTTCAAGAAATCAACCGCTTCTTTATACTTCTTTTCTTGCAGGTAAGCAGTCCCCATATTATGCAAAGCCTCACTCATCAAACGTTGAGTGGGAGCTAAAGCGACAGCCTTTTTATAATAGTTACGGGCTGTGTTCCATTCACCCCTGCGATAAAGGGCGTTTCCCAAATTGAAGTTTGCATAGAAAGACGAACCATTTTTAGACAAAGCCGAACGGTACTTTTTTTCAGCAGCAGCATAGTTCTTTGTACGGTAGACAGAATTACCGACACGTACGTCATGATTCTCAATTTGCGCTTCAGCCACCAACGGCAACACGGAAAGAAGAGCAAGAGATATGTTAATAAACCACTTCATATTCATTTATTCAGCAGACTTCTTTTTAAACAAACCGCTTAGAAAATCAATAAAACGGCTTTTACGTTCCAAAATAACAATGTCAGCCAAGAGGCACACAAACGCAACAATGGCAAAGACAAAAAATTTATCGTTATAGGAGACAGTCGATTTGGAGACTTGAGAAACATTACCAGCCTCTTTGTCTAACTGTGCCATTACCTGTTTTACGACCTTGGCCGGACTTGTACCGGCAATAAACAAACCTTTACCAGCCTTGGCAACACTCTTCGCCAAATTCTCATCGAAACGAGATATAACAGTATCACCTTCCGCGCTAATAAGTAACGAATCGCCCACAACGATAGTAGCTCCCTGTTTAGAGCCAAGACCAACCACGTCTACCAACATATGTCCATCGCGGTTAACCGCCTCAGCAGTAGCCACAGCATCGTCTTCATGATTTTCAGCATCGGTCAGCAACAGAATGCAGCGTGCCACACCCTCATCTTTTGAGAAACACCTTTGTGCCTGTCTTAAAGCGGCGCCGATAGCCGTACCCTGCACCGAGACATCTTCAGTCGACAATGAGTTAACAAACATCTTAGCTGAGCCGAGATCGGAAGTAATAGGCATACGGGTAACAGACGTACCCGCAAAAGCAACGAGTCCCAGTTTCGTATTCTCGGAGTTGTCGAGAAATGCGTTCAAAATCATCTTCGCCTTTTCCAGACGCGAAGGGCTCTCATCGGTACAAAGCATCGAATTGGAAACATCGACAACAGCAACCATCTCAACATTCAGCTTCGTGCCCTGCGCAGTAGTGTTACCCGCAAACTGAATTCTGGCAGCAACCAAAGAGAGAGCCACCAAAGCAATCCAGGAAAGAGCAAACTTCAGACGCTGGCGGAAAAGGGAGCGTGTAGGCATGAGGCCCGACAAAACCTTCATACTACCAAAGGCCTTCATTTGTCGGTTGCGTCGGAACTCGTTATAAAGAAACCAGCCCAACAGTACAATGGCAGCAACCAGCCCCAATAAAAATATAGGATTAACGAACTTAAGCATTACGGATTATGTCTTAACACAGTTGTAGAAAGAATAAGAGATATCAGCAAAGCGCCAAGGGCGATACAGGCGAAAGGCAGGAACAATTCTTTACGGTGAGCAAAGTTAGAAATAGACACTTTGCTTTTCTCCAGCTTGTCGATGGCCTCATAAATACTGTTCAGTTCGTCGGTATTCTGTGCCCTATAGTATTTACCATTGGTGGCCGAAGAAATATTTTGCAATGTTTGTTCGTCGATAACCACCGGCTCCATTTTCACCTCCCATTTGTTCGTTGTTTTATTCAACGACGGCATAGGGGCCATACCGTTTGTACCGACGCCAATCGTGTAGACACGCACACCAAACGATTTAGCGAGTTCAGCCCCCTTCATAGGCGATATTTTTCCACCATTATCTTCACCATCAGTCAGAAGAATCACGACTTTCGACTTTGCCTTACTGTCTTTCAACCGGCTCACAGAAGTAGCCAAACCGACACCGATAGCAGTACCGTCGGCGCGAACCATACCCGTATCAATAGACGCGATAAGCGAAGATAAAGCATTCTTGTCGGTAGTAAGCGGACAAACCGAAGAAGCGGCACCCGAAAAGACCACAATACCGATATTATCGTTAGCCCGCTGCTGAACAAAGTTACCGGCCACTTCCTTAGCAGCCTTCAATCGGTTAGGAGTTAGGTCTTGTGCCATCATACTCGCCGAAATGTCAATAGCCAAAATACAGTCGATACCTTCCGCATTCTTATTATCCCATTCGTTTGCAGCTTGTGGACGGGCCATAATAAAAATAGTCATGGCAAAAGCAACCAATTTCAAAGCGAAAGGAACATGCAGAAGATAGTACTTGTAAGTTCTCTTAGCACCAATAAAAGGTTCTAGAGAAGAGAACTGCATTTTTGCAGTCAAAGACTTCCGCTTCCATACATACCATACAATAATGGGAATGAGAAGAAGCAGTAAAAACAAGAGATATGGTTTTAAGAAAATCATTATCGTCGAATAAATTAAAACATCACCGAACCACTAAACTTCAGCAGCAGCATCATTAACCGCCTTTTTTTCTGCCGGAATTTCTTCCGGTTCGGAGGTCATTGTATTCATAACAACATTTTCAGCCAATGTCGCACATCGGAGGCATTCGCTGTCAGAGGGTTTGTGTTTAGCGAACTTGGTCATATCACTTGTGAAACATATTTCACGTACGTCGTCGCGCAGTTTTAGAGGCATATCCGTTTTCCTTAAAGCAGCAATCAGTTCAGAAGAAGTCATTTCGAGAGCCATAATAGAATACCTACGGAAAAAATACTGCCGCAACACATCGGTAAGCAGCGTAAAATAGGTTTTCTCGTTACCTGAAGTCAGCCAACTTTTCTCAGCCTTCAAATTCCTTATCAACTCCAAAGCGGTCTTTTCAGGCTGTTCAGAATCGGTAACAGCGCTATTTCTGACATAAGGTTCGGGATCATCCTGATGTTTGCGCCAATAAAAGAAGGCAAAAACACCAAGCAAAACCATTAAAACAGCAGAAGCGACCAGAACAACCAACAAAACGGGAGAATAAGGTGGACTATTAATTTCCTTAATATCGCTAGGCAGTTTACCTTCCACAAAAACATCGGGCACATCGCGAACCCTCAATTTAAGCTCACGTGTCTTATATTCTTTATCACGTTCGCGACAAACAAAAGCCGGGATAATATAATCGCCTGGTTCAAAAGCAGTAATAACGATATTGTCGTTAATAGAAATAGTAGAACCATCGGCAACTGTATCGCCAGAAACAGAGACGATATACACGCCCGGAGTTAAAAAATCGCTCAAAACGGGCAACTGGACAGCCAGTTGCTGGGGTTGCGACACCTTGAAGTGTACCACCGTCTGTTGGCCCATAATAATAGAAGATGAGTCAATAGAGGCGGATATATGAACCTGCGCTTTCGCTACAAATCCGAAGAAGCAGAAAAAGAGCAGGCAAAATTTATGTACAATACGAAGCATACCCAAAATTATTAGTGGCGTAGCGCCCTTTCATGGAACATTTTGACAAGAGCCTTAACAAAGTCGCCATCGGTAGAGACAACAGCCGAATCGACACCAGCCTTATGAAATGCTTGCGTAATTTCAAGCGACTTCTGCTGCCAATAAGCCTTATAGGCATCGCGAACCGATTTACTTGCCGTATCGACCCAGCACTCGTCACCAGACTCGGCATCGCGCATACAGACAAGTCCGACATCGGGGATTGTAACTTCGCGAGGATCGAAAACACGGATGGTAGCACAATCGTGCTTACGGTTGGCAATAATCAAATCGTCGGCGAAATGAGGACCGAGGAAGTCAGAAATAATAAATGCCGAGCAGTGTCTTTTAATAGCGTTAGTAAAATAACGCAACGCACAGCCAATATTAGTAGCATGACTTTCAGGTTCAAAGGTCAGCAATTCCCGAATAAGGTAAAGAATGTGTTTTTTCCCTTTTTGAGGAGAAATGAATTTTTCAACTTTGTCAGAAAACAAAATCATGCCAATCTTGTCGTTATTCTGAATTGCAGAAAAGGCAATTGTAGCGGCAATTTCTGTCATAAACTCACGCTTAGTCTCATTGTATGAGCCAAAATCTCCACTAGCCGAGACGTCAACCATAATCATAACAGTCATTTCCCGCTCTTCCTCGAAAACCTTCACATAAGGACGGTTGAAACGGGCTGTAACATTCCAGTCGATATTACGGACATCGTCTCCCGGTTGGTAGTCGCGGACCTCGGCAAAAGTCATACCCCTACCTTTGAAAGCAGTGCGATATTCACCAGCAAAGATTTCAGTAGAGAGACCCCGCGCCTTGATTTCAATTTTCCGGACCTGTTTTAAAAGTTCACTAGTAGTTTTCACTAAAAGAACGAATTATGGAACCTTAACTGCATTCAAAATTTCAGCAACCACCTCCTCAGAAGTCAGGTTGTTAGCCTCGGCTTCATAGGTAAGGGCCACACGATGCCTAAGCACATCCATAGCCACATCGCGCACATCATCGGGGAAGACATATCCACGACGATTAATGAAAGCGTGTGCACGGGCAGCCAACGCTAAATTGATAGATGCACGCGGCGAACCACCACAAGAAATCATTTCTTTCAGGTGTTCCAGTCCGTATTCTTCAGGGAAACGTGTAGCAAAAACGATATCGACAATGTATTTACGGATTTTGTCATCCATATAGACATCCTCCACAACTTGTCTTGCCCGAATAATATCTTCCGGCTTCAGCACAGGTTTAACGACTGGTTTGACTTTGTTGAGGTTGTTACAAATAACCAGTTCCTCTTCATCCTTTTGCGGATAAGAGATAACCACTTTCAACATAAACCTGTCGACTTGGGCTTCAGGTAGCGGATAAGTACCTTCTTGCTCAACAGGGTTCTGTGTAGCCATAACCAAGAAAGGAGAAGGAAGCTTGAAAGTTTGTTCACCAATAGTAACCTGACGTTCCTGCATCGCTTCAAGCAGAGCACTCTGAACCTTAGCAGGCGCACGGTTAATTTCATCGGCCAATACCAAATTGGCAAAAATAGGTCCCTTTTTGATAGAAAATTCTTCAGTCTTTTGGCTATAAATCATAGTACCAATAACGTCAGCCGGCAGCAAATCGGGCGTAAACTGAATACGGCTGTAATCAGCATCAATCAGTTGTCCAAGTGTTTTAATAGCCAGAGTTTTAGCCAATCCGGGCACACCTTCCAGCAGCACATGGCCATCGGCCAACAAGCCGATTAGCAAAGACTCAACCAGATGTTTCTGGCCCACGATAACCTGTTCCATACCAGAAACAAGAACATCAACAAACGCGCTTTCCCGTTCAACACGAGCGTTCAATTCCGCGATCTGCTCTTTGGTCAGTCCCATATTCTGATTAGCATTCTTTTCTTTAGCGTCAACTTCCATACTCAAATGTATTGTTTATCTGTATAAATTTTATTTTACAAACTTCAGGCGGACCTCTTTTGCAAGATTCAATTGATCGTCACTCGGGCCATTAACCAGCGTTTCATCAAGTTTTGGAACACGAATCTTGGTACCGACAGGAACATTGTTCGGGTTTTTAATCCGGTCAGTATTATATAAATAGAGGTATATCCAATAAGCCTTATCGCCATAGTTCTGTAAAGCGACCATGGTTAGGAACAATCCTGGCTTAATAGTTGTTTCACCGATAAGTCCAGATGTTGCCAGACTCACATCCTTATGTTGTCGTTTCATATAGGCAACAAACTCACCATTCCAAAGCGGATCAACAGCGTCAGAGACTGGAGCCACGTCAGAACCGCCATCAGCGACAGACTGTCCGTCGTCCGCATAACTTCCATCAGCATTATCTGCTTCCAAAGGAGTCTCTGTCGAATCAGCCTCCGGTACATAAACACTTAACTCATGTTCAAGAGTGGTGACTGTATCATTAGGCATAACAGGCGGATTATCGGAAGAGGCTTTCAAACCTCTGAAAAAGTCAGGGTCCAACGCCTTCAAACCAAAGAACGCGGCCACCAAAAGAACAATAAACGTGACAATAGCCACCCCCAAAACCTTACCATGCTGAACCTTTTCCGGCTCAGTATTCAAGTCGCGTACCGTATTAGATTCTGGAATTTCGGCATCAGGAAGCTGTGCACTTTCTGTATTTTCAGCAATGCATTCCTCCTTTTCAGAAGCCTTACCACACTCTAAATCTTGTTCCAAATTTGTTTCTGCAGCAGGCATTTCTTTAGTCTCAGCAGCAACGTCACCATTTTCAGGAATTTCAGTTTTTACTGTCTCATGTACGCCTTGGGCTTCTTCCTGACTTTCATCAGAAGAAACGTCCGTATTGTTTTCATTTTTATCTTTATCGACAGCAATGGCGCCCCTATCAATATCGGCATCAAAAGAGGCAGCCACTTCATCGGCCACAGAAAACTGAGGTTGTACAAATACAGGAGTTTCCTTATCTTTATCAATCTGCTTATTCAAGTCGCCAATAGTTCCACCTTCCGCCTCATACTCCACTTCCCAATTATCGAACCAGTCGGAATGTGAAGAAACTGTTTTATCTGTGCCTTCAGATTCTTTGGCATCATCCCCCTCGTTTGCACGATTATTCAGAAGACCAGCATCCAGCGTATTATCTTTTTCGTTGAACGGTTCACCGACAGCGTTGTTCACAGAAGAAGAAGTATCGATTTTTGGCTGCTCTATATTAGATACGGAAGGGTTCCCTACGACAGCCGAATCGATGCCAACACCAGACACTGGTGCCATTCCAGATTGGGTTGATAAAGAAGAAAATTCAGGCACATCAGCAGAAGAAGCCGATTCAGATACTCCGGTTGCAACAGATGAATCGCCAAGCACACCAGATTCGGCCTCCCCCCCCGACTGAGTTGACAAAGGAGAAGGTTCAGACACGTCAGTTGAAGAGTCAGAAACAGACGGTTCGGTAACTACAGACGAGCCAGAAGCGACAACCGACTGAGAAGAATCTCCAGACTGTTCTAACGTGCTAATAGAAGGAATAGTAGCTTCTACAGCCATATTTTCGACAGGAGAAGATTCAGAAACAAGGTTCTCACTTTGGGAAGAGTCATCAGCAGTCACATCCTCGACTACATCCTCATCATCCGGTTCAGGAGGATCAAGAGGAGCATTCGGATTCAGGACATAAGTCTTCAAATGCGCATAAGGCTTGTTAATTTCGTCTTTAAGCGACTTGTCTGGAGTAAAAGAAACTTTCACATGTGCCGGAATGATCATTTCAGCCCCATTCTGCACATTAACACTTTTACGTTCTTCAACAGAAATCAGTTTGAAAGAACCCAAGCCCTTCACCTTAACGATTCCATCAATAGCCAAAGCATTGGCAATTGCCTCAAAGAACGCTTTGACAAAATCGTCGCAACGGTTTTTAGGAATATTGGTAGCCTCAGCCACCGCATTCACCAAATCGGCAGTCAATATCTTTTCATTCATAAGAATCAATCATTGGAAAATCTGTCCTTCAAAACAGAACTAGGTTTAAAAGCAACTGAAATTTTCGGAGGAACCAACATGCGTTCACCGCTAGCCGGATTCACCGAAATACGCTCGTTTTTCTTTTTGGGTTCAAACTGTCCAAACCCTTGCACAGCAACCACATTACCATCAAGCAACTGCTTCTTTATAGCTTTCACAGTAGCATCGAAAAGCAATTCAGCCTCTTCAGCAGATAAACTTTGCTGTCCTCTTATGGTAGTTATGAGATCTTTAGTATTCACGATTAAATCTAATTTCTGCTAAATTTAGTGAAAATACGGCTAATTAAAAAAACAAAGGTCTAAAAAACACGATTAAATGGGAATAAAAATCCTTCTGCAACAGTCTGCAGAAGGATATTATAATCGGCATACGCCAAAATCAGATACTATTTAAAGAAGAATTAAGCAATGTAATGTCAAGCACAAAATCAGACAACAGTCCTGTGCCTGCGTCGCAAACCATTCATCAACATATCGATAATAAGTTCACGCTTACGAAGGGTAATTCTGTCAAATTCGCCACGAATATACGGCAGTTCGAACCCTTTCAGACAATAATGCATACAAAGGGCAGCGAACTCAGGGTCACGACGTTCAAACATACCTTTTTCCATACCTTCGATAAGAATGTCTTTCAAAATGTTCTTCTCGTGGAAATCAAGACGTCGACGTACTTTCTCAACGAGCTGCGTATTAAGGAAAAACTCCGCTTTCAATTCACCATTTCTGATGACAACATCCTTTACAGCATCCATACGTACATTGATGTACTGTACGAGTTTTTCATCCGGATCAAGGTCTCTCCTGCCAACCACCGATTTCAAATTATCGGAAATGATATTAAGTTCGGTCTTGATGACCGCAGAATATATTTCCTCCTTACTTTTGAAATAAGTATAGAGTGTTCGCCGTCCCTTATTCGACAATTCGGCAATATCGTTCATAGTAGTTGCGCCGAACCCTTTTTCTGCGAAAAGTTGGCGAGCCACGTCAACCAATAATGCTTTCGTTCTTAATTGTGATTCAATCATATTAAGAGTTGCTTTACATAAAAAAAATCCAATCACCGAAAAGGCAATTGGAAATTTTAAGAGGTGCCCAAGACAGGACTCGAACCTGCAAGACCGCGAAGTCACTAGTACCTGAAACTAGCGCGTCTACCAATTTCGCCACTTGGGCATTCGTATTACACCGCAAAATTACGCTTTTCTTTCAAATAAAAAAACTTTTCGCAAAAAGAAATGCTTAAAATCTGCTTTTTTATCGAAGGACTAATCCTTAGTCCGAATAAGATTGATTGTTTTTTTCAGGTTATACTTTCTACCATCGAAGCCTTCCGCCTTAATAACACAAAAATAAGCACCAGTTGGCAACTCATGGCCGTTAAAGTTTCCGTCCCACCCTTCATTAATATTAGAAGTGTCGAACACTTTTCTACCCCATTGATTGTAGATACGGCATTCGAACGAATTGATTGAAGAATAGCCGACCTTGAATTCGCGGTTATCCTGACCATTTGGAGTAAAGACATTAGGGACCAGCAACCGTGACGAGTCGACCGTGAAGCATGCCAAAGACGAGAAACTACAACCCGATTTCGAGTTAGCGACCTCCAATTTAATACAGTGTTTTCCCATCGAGTTCAAGCCGGAATAGCCAATAATTTCGTCTTTCCAATTATAATAGGGAACAGCATTTCTGAACGAGCTGTCGCGTGCGACATACCAAGTGAACTCGTTCACTTTTGGGCTACAATTACTTTTAATGTCAATATCGAATGGAGAAGAAGTGCGGAACGCCGTTTCCTCGCCAAAATAAAGTACAACCTTCCCGTTCTCATCGGTCTTGTACTCTCCCTTTTGAATTTCAGCAATGTTTTTCGGGATAGTGGTCATAACAGGGAAAGCATTAACCGCATAAGTCACAAACGAATCAGTGGTAATAGATGTCCCGAAAGAAGTGTTTACCAATTCGAAAGGAGTGTCGACAGTCGGAACGTTAGGGATATAAAGAACCGAGTCGCCGCTCAAAAGTTCTGTTTTAGAGCTGTTGAGACTGCCATGATCCATCTCGAACACAGAATAGGAGACCTCTTCAGTCCTTCTCACCTTGGTCATGTTACCATAGAGTGTACGATAGTTCATAACCGGTTCGAGCAAAATAGGCAGATGGTCGCAATAATGTTTTGTAGTGTCGACTACTGCAGAAGTCAGAGGCAGAAATTTGGTAAGCCACACATAAGAAAGCACCTTTTCGCCCTCACTGTCGGTATACTCTACCGCATACCCACAATCTGTTTTAGGGTTCGAGAGGTATGTAGAATCGTCATTTGAGACAAAGCCCGAAGTGATGTCTGTGAGGTTCTCAACATCTTGGGTATAAGAATACCATTTAGCCTGAGAAAGAGGCGTATTCGAACCAGAAGAAAAGCTTAATTTAGCCCCACTCTTCAGCGAGTTGACCAGAAAAACAGAGAACTGCCCACCTGTGCCTTTCACATACGCATCGGAATAAGCGACACTTTCAGCAGAAGACAAATTAAAGCCAGCGGCAAAAGCCGAAGAACATCCGGCGAGCAGGCAGAAGAAAGGAGCAAAGAATTTTTTCATTCTTAAAATAAATATCTTATTAATGCGAAATTACGAAAAAGAATGTTTATAGCCCCCAACAAACACAAAAAAAGGAACAAGTTTATGCTATTTAAACCTGTTCCTTCTATTACAAGATAAAATCAACGGAATCAGAAACTGTAAGAGATTCCGACATTAATGGCATCCATCCACTGCAAGCGGGCACCGCGTTCATAATGAATACTCTTGTCAGATTCGACATGGTAAGGTCCGTTAGCCCCCACAAGAGCCTCGCCATTATCACGAACCACCCTACCATTATTCTTAATAGGAGTTTTATAGGTATGCGAAATGTTGTCGTCGTACTTCATCTGGGTACGAATAGAGGCATTGATGTACTTGTTCACCTTCAAAGTCAACAAGAGGTCCCAGTTAACAATGACATTACCAAAATCTTCGGTATAAGGAGTAAAGAAGTCGAGTTTGCTAGCGAGGTGAACGTTTTCCATAACGTCGAAATCGTTAATGACCCTCAAATAGGCACCAAATTCTTCCTTATGCCACTTGAAACTACCATCGGAATTTTGTTCCATGCCATACTTTTCACGGAAACGGAAATCTTCGCAGAAGGTAAAACGCCCTGCCACAGGAGAAATATAGACCGAAACATATTTATTTGGAATATATTCCATACCGAGCGACCCAATGAGGTATGCAGGCGAGAAAATGCCAGAAGTCGGATTTTTCTGTGTACCCAGTGAATCATCGAACGAATATTCATAACCAGAAGCGAGCTGGCTCTTGAAGTCCAACAAAGCCGAATAGTACCACGATTTGAACATCGAACGGTACCCGTAGTTAGAGGTAAAAGTCAGTTTATCGAGATTTTTTCTCCATTTGTAACGGTCATAGGAATCGGAGAACATGAGTCCATACTCACCATACAACTCATTATTCCACATTTTCTTACCGTTCTTATAGTTAGCCTGAAGGTCAGCGAAAGCACTGAACGAAATAGAGTTATCACCTCCTTCCGCCCAACGTTCGTAAGCGGTTTGTCCAAAATTTAGCCCCACCTTGCAAGGGAACTTCCAATGTACGGAATCGGCATCGGCCGAAACTTCTGCTCTTACTTTTTCATGCTTTCCCGCTTCGGAAACAGCCGTGCTGCGCAAATCGTCTGCAAGAGCCGAAACAGAAGAGGCAGCAAGTAAAGAAATAAATAGTAAACGTTTCATCGTAATATAAAGATTGAACATTTTTCATACAAAATTATCACAAAAAGGCAGATAAAACAACAAAACACAAAAGACTTCACACCAAGAGCCGTCGAAAATTGTTATTTTTGCATAAAACAAATACTATAGGACAAAAAAATGGCATCTAGAAAAAAGAACCTGCCTCTACTTGAAGCGGTAGAGATAACCGCTATAGCCGGTGAAGGAAAATCGTTGGCCAAGATAGACAACATGGTAGTGTTCACGCAATACGCTGTACCAGGCGACGTGGTCGACCTACAAATCACCAAGAAGAAACACAACTATATGGAAGGACGCGTTGTCCGTTTTGTCAAATATTCCGACAGGCGTTCCACTCCATTCTGCAGCCACTATGGTACGTGCGGAGGTTGTAAATGGCAGATTCTGCCATACGAGGACCAGATAAAGCAAAAACAGCAGCAAGTAGAAGACTGCCTTGCAAGAATCGGCAAAGTAGAATTACCAGCCATTTCCCCCATCCTGGGTTCAAAAAAGACGATGTACTACCGCAACAAATTGGAGTTCTCGTTTTCGAACAAGCGCTGGTTAACCCAGGAACAGATAAACAGCGGAGAAAGTTTCGACAACATGAATGCACTAGGTTTCCATATTCCCGGCAAGTTCGACAAAGTGCTCGACATTGACCACTGCTACCTTCAAACAGAACTGTCGGACCAAATCCGATTGGAAATAAAGAAATATGGGATAGAGCACAACCTTGAATTCTATGACTTCAGGGGTCAGAGTGGATTTTTAAGAAACATCATCATACGCACCACCCAAAAGGGGAACGTGATGCTGATAGTCGTCTTCTTCCATGAAGACAAGGAAGCACGAGAAGGATTGCTGAACCATCTGGTAAATACTTTCCCTCAGATCAGCTCTCTCATCTACTACATAAACAGTAAGTGCAACGACACACTAACCGACCAAGAGCCGCACCTCTTCCATGGAGAAGACTATATAGAAGAAGAAATGGAGGACTTGCGCTTCAAAATTGGTCCGAAGTCGTTCTATCAGACCAATACCACACAGGCATACGAGCTCTACAAAGTGGCGCGAAACCTGGCCAACCTGACAGGTAACGAACTGGTATACGACCTATATACGGGAACCGGGACAATAGCCTGTTTCGTAGCCAAACAAGCAAAACAGGTGATTGGCATTGAATATGTACCAGAAGCCATTGAAGACGCTAAAATTAACGCGAAGAACAATGCGCTCGACAACACACTTTTCTATGCGGGCGACATGAAGGACATCCTTACAGACGAGTTTATCGCCCGCCACGGCCGCCCAGACGTCATCATCACCGACCCGCCACGCGACGGCATGCACCAAGACGTTGTCAACGTCATACTGAATGCCGAGCCAAAGCGAATTGTCTACGTAAGTTGTAACCCAGCCACCCAGGCTCGCGACCTGAACCTGTTAGACACCAAGTACGCAGTCAAGGCCGTTCAACCTGTCGACATGTTTCCGCATACCCACCATGTAGAGAATGTTGTCCTACTAGAGAAAAGAAGCCTATGACAACCGTTAGCGACATAGCAAAGAAACTAGAGGCATATGCCCCACTCCGCTACCAAGAAAGCTACGACAACAGCGGTCTTCTTATTGGCGACCCATCGGCGACCGTAACCGGCATTTTACTCAGTATTGACTGCACGGAAGACGTCTTGAAAGAAGCCAAAGAGAAGGGGTGCAATATGGTAGTAGCCCACCATCCGTTAATATTCCGAGGGCTAAAACGAATAACAGGCAGCAACTACGTTCAACGTTGTGCGGCATACGCCATAAAGAACGATATTGCAATATACGCCTGCCACACCAACCTCGATAAAATGCCTAACGGAGTAAGTTTCAAGTTGGCAGAGAAGTTAGGTTTAAAAAACATCAGACCGCTTGCTTCAGAAGAAGAAACGGTATACAAACTGGTGACTTTCGTCCCCTGCAGTCATACAGAAACAGTTGTAGACGCCTTATTTGCCGCAGGTGCGGGAACAATAGGCGAATATGACGAATGCAGTTACCGCACAAGCGGGAAGGGAACCTTCAAGGCACATGCAGGCAGCAATCCGTTTTGTGGGAACATTGGAGAAAGGCATACCGAACCAGAAGACCGTCTTGAAGTAATTGTAAAAAGTGGAGACAAAGCAAACGTCATAAAGGCATTGCTGAACGCCCACCCCTACGAGACCCCAGCCTTCGACCTATTCGAAAACAAAATCGGATATGCTCCTGTGGGCATTGGTTGTATTGGAGACTTGGAGCAAGCAGAAGACGAGCAAGCATTTCTGACCCGTGTAAAGGAACTGATTGGTATAGGAAGCATACGTCATACACCTTTTAGAAATAAAAAAATAGTCCGGGTGGCTCTATGTGGAGGTTCCGGACACGAGTTCCTAAAAAAGGCAGAAGCCCTCGGTGCCGACATCTACCTAACAGCAGATATCAAGTACCACGAGTTCTTCGACGCAGAGGGGGACACCCTATTGGCAGATATAGGCCATTATGAAAGCGAGCAATTTACAAAAGAGATTTTTTATGATGTGATTTACGAAAAAAATAGTAATTTTGTAATTCACAAATCAGAAATTAACACAAATCCGATAAAATACTTATAAAGTATGGCAGAGAAAAAGGAGAAAGAGATTTCCGTAGAAGCCAAACTGAGAGCTTTGTTTGACCTTCAATTGGTCAAGTCTGAAATCGACAAAATCAAAACACTTCGAGGAGAACTTCCTTTGGAAGTTCAAGATTTAGAAGACGAGATTGAAGGCTTACGCACCCGTGTCAGCAATTTAGAAAACGAAATTGCAGAAACAACCAGCAACATCGAGAAGCGCAAGATTGAAATTGAAGAGAACAAAGCCGCTATCAGCAAATACACAGAACAGCAGAACAACGTAAAGAACAACCGCGAATACGAAAACCTTGCAAAAGAGATTGAATACCAGCAGTTGAACATACAGTTGTGCGAGAAGAAGATAAAAGAGTTCCAAGCTAGCGTAAAAGACAGACGCGATGACTTGGCTAAGGCGGATGACCTGATTAAGGGCCGTAGCCTTGACCTTGATCAAAAGAAGCAAGAATTAGAGGCTATTGTTTCGGAAACGAAACAGCAAGAAGACAAACTTCGTGAAGAGGCAAAGAACCACGAAAGCCTGATTGAGCCACGCTACTTGAGCGCATTCGAAAAAATCAGGAAGAATGCCCGTAACGGTTTGGCCGTAGTGCGTGTTGTACGTAACGCCTGCGGCGGCTGTTTCAACCAAATACCACCTCAACGCCGTATTGATATCGCCCAACGCAACAAAATCATTGTATGCGAGTATTGCGGCCGCATAATGGTTGACTTGGCTCTCGGAAACGAGGAAGTTAAGAAAACTGGCTACGGAACAACCCTGGTTGATGAGACTGAACCAGTAGCACCAGTAAAGAAAGGAAAGAAATCTGCAGCTAAGGACTAAATCCTAAGCTGTCAGAAATAATAAAGGGAGCATTCAAAAAAGAGTGCTCCCTTATTTTATGGTATAATACGAACTATGCCACCCTTGTTAAAAGGAACAAGAGCAATACAGCCCCAATACAATAAGTAACAATATTTACCTTTAAAGTAGCCTTGAAGATTTCAGATAAGGCATAACGCTTACGCAACAAGGCGCAATTAACAGCCAATTCAATTAAGACGGATAAAAAGAAGGCTATGAAATAATAGACCAAAAAACAGGCAAGTTCTGCCTTATTACCAATATTTACCTCATGACCACTCACCCATGGGAACCAAACCACTAACCACCAGCCTCCATTCAGTTTTAGGGAAGTTATAATACCGAAAAGACCACTTATCGCATTACTAAACAAAGCAGATAAGTAGATGCGTGTATTCTTGCTCGAATGTGCCAGAAATCGCGACATAAGTACCGCCTCGCAAAGAATAACGAGCATCATAAACAACCACCCCTGCGGCAGAAGGGCATAAATACCAAAAGAAACATTTAACAACATAAGAATAAGAGTACTATTAATGTTTTACAGCGCCCAGGATCACCTGACAATTGCAAATAGCATGAAATACCATTTCAAACAAAGAAAGGCCTTAGGGAGCAAATATATAAGTCATGTAACAACAATACTTAATGAACAATGCTACATACTGACAATAAAAAGAAAATCCCCCGTTCCACATCAGTGAAACAGGGGACTTGAAAATGGCGGCTGCCTACTCTACCACAGTGCGCAGTACCATCGGCGATGGCGGGCTTAACTTCTCTGTTCGG
>DGTD01000014.1:255-3624 GCA_002396385.1 Bacteroidales bacterium UBA4345 | reverse complement strand
TTATTATTAATCGTCTATTTGCACGACTTTCCCATTGTAGAAATATACTCTTGTTTTATAGTTGTAGCACCACACTTCGCTCTGCCCGAATTTGGTTGTTGTGCGGTATGTGTTCATAGGCCTACCCCAAGAATCTTTCACCATTTCTTTTGTCATACCTAAGGAAATTTGATGATTAAGTATTAGAGTAGCCATGCTGGTTCCGTATCTATCATTAATTCTTTGTTTAAATGCAGCAACTTCAGCCTCTTTTTTTCGCTGATAATCTAATTCTTGCTGCTTTCTTACATTCTCTTCATTTCTCCTTTTGGCAATTTCTTTGTTTTTTGTTGCAGAAAGGGAATCCGATAAATCAGAAAGTATTTGTTGCAAATCATCAATACATACCATTGCATATGCTTGAGAATAATAGTAATCTCCACTAGCATTATGCTTAAACCAATTTCCCCAAGTAGCATACGGGTAATCATAATACATGCTGTGGTAGTAGGCGTGAGCATCTCCATCAGAACCTTCAATCGAGTAGTTGTATTGTAATTTTTCCATTTCAATGGCAAAACGGCCTGTGATTGGTCCTTCTAATACACAACATACTGCGACATCTTTATCTTTTTCTCTGCGGCTTTTACGAATTTTTACAACAATATCTTTTACAATGTAAATACTATCTTTCAGTTTTACATTCTCATAAGTAAGGGCATCCAGTATTATTATACCATCTGTTTTAGAATTATCTATCTTTATTTTGCCGTTTTCTTTTTCTGCATCGAGATATAAATATCCCTTTCTTATTTCTCCGTAATGTTTTTCTATTTTCCCAACCTCTACTCCATTTCTAAAACAAACCCTTTTCCCGAGGAAATGGTTTTGTAGTGCATTGTAAAACCTTAAATTGAAAAAAGTCAGTTCTTTTGCTATTGGCGTTACATAATAGTCGTAATGGTATCCATTTATATTATCAATAGATGACAGCTTTACATAATACAAGTAATCTTTAATTCTTACATCATTTTTCACAATGTCGTCTTTTAACCTTCCTATTGAATATTCACCATCAAGATAAACATTATCCACGTCCGTGACGTATTTATTTAAAAGTATACTTGCATTATCAGAACAGAAGACATAGCCAGACACCTCATAGTATCCTGCAGGGGGAAATAATTCCCAATGTTCATTACCATTTTCATCTGTGGCAACTGCAAAACCACAATAACGGATAATCCTATTCACCTGTGGAACACCTCCATAGGGATGTATCTCCCCGTCTTCATAACATAAACTCCTATCACTTATTTTTAGTGTATAGGGAATCCAAATAGTATCTCCTATCATATCATATTCTGTTGACATGTATTTTCCAAGCCAACCGTAATATTCTCTTGCGTCTCTATGAGGAAAGTATTTTTCAAAATCCACATCAAAAGAATATGTGTTTTTTGTACCAGAAAGTGAGCTGTTGTAGTCATCACCAACAACTTTGATTTGTGCATTGGTTATGTTTTCTATGCCAAGGATGAGCAAAATCCCCAATAAAGTCTTTCTCATATTCAAAAGTATTAATACCATGTTTTAATCCAAAATTCATCGAAGAGGTCGCTGCCTGTTGGTTTGAAATCTTCTTTCCAGTCAATAACTTCATAGAAAGAAAGCAATCTCCAACCGGCATCGTCACAGTCTTGTTTTAATGTATCGTATTTTTTCTTGTCTTTCTCGCTCTTATCAAAAAAAGTAATTACCCAATAGTGAATCTCTCTCTTTCCTTCATACGCTTCACTAACAACCTTCTTGTAACGCACTAGTTGGTCATTATGAAGCATTGTGTATGCTTTGTCTTCTATCACAACCAAATGCTGCTCTGGCTTTCCGTCTACAATTAGGTCAACTTCTGCAACGACATCAATACTCGCCCACTGTCGCCACACTTCCACTTTCTTAATCTCAATGTTCTTATTTCCTGTTTTGCCAACAAGACGTAGTAGAACATCTTTACTTACCTCGTGAAGTCGAGGCTTTTCGACTTCCTTTTCTGCTGCAAGGCGCATCAACCATGAAATTTGGAAGTCGAGCATGGCTTCATAACCGTGGTTACTGTGCCAACTGTCCTGCATAAATAATGATTCCGCCATAACACTAATCGTTTGTATCCGCCTACTCTATATTGCAGTTTTCGGCTTCCCTGCTAATTGTGAGCCGGAAGCCGATGTTAGGGTAAGGATATGAAAAAGGCGCGAAACCTTCGTCTGTGTAAACAATCCTTATTTCTTGGTTTGGGTGACTGGTAAATACCCTTGTATCAAATAAGGAACGAATGATTCACGCCAATGCGTGAACTTTTCGTTACCCATTCTCGATACGTTCAGATTACCAGTCTTCAAACCAAGGAGAACAAGCACTTCAAGCTCTATCTATTTTTTCTATTTCTACGTTTTATGTCATATTCATTTTATCATTTTCACGCTGCAAAGATACACATTATTTTCCATTTGGCAAAATATAATTGTTGGTTGTTGCCCAAATACCATGTTGGCTTCCGCATCGTTCCAACAATGGAGGCAGGGTATAGGAAGGACGGAGTTATGATATAGTCAGGTAAAAGATGAGTAAAGTTTGAGTAAAAGGGGAGTAAAACCTATAAACTGTTGTTATGTGTATATCATGGCTTTAAAAACCATCATTTCCCAAACCATCCGCCATAACCATCGGTCCATCGTGCCCTATCAACTAGACAAGGGTGAGGGATGGTCAGAGGGTAAAGTGGTGGTGGTCGCTGCCGAGGATTTGTTTTTCGGCGTGGCCGTCGGCGGTGGGCAGGTAGACTTCGGTATGGCCCTCTAGCTTGTCGTCGGGGTAGTCGCGGCCGATCCAGCGGGCGTGCCAGTCGTTGCGGTCGAGGAGGCTGAGTTCGAAGTACTGGATGGGACTCTCCAATGTCTCCTCATGCCGGCGGGACGCCGGCGCTCCATAGGTGACGGTGGTGTAGACCCGCCACCAGCAGCGGTCGCGGCTCTTGAGGGGCGTGCCGGCGTAGGGGATGTAGAGCATCTGCGAGGTGTCGACGGTCTGCGAGTCCCACAGGTCGCCCTCGCCGCGGCGGGCCTTCTCCTCGCTGCTGGCCACGATGATGTGGTAGCTGGTCTGCATGACGTTGTCCACCGTTGCTTCGTAGTTCCAGCTGAAGCGTGGCGTGGCGGTGGCCAAAGGCATACTTCCGTCCTGCATCTCGACGGTGAGATTGGTGATTTCGACTTTGTCGCCGCAGGCGGCGAAGAGTGCTGCCATAAGCAGCAGGGGGATGATGCGTCTCATAATATTCAACGTTTAATGTTGGTTTCTTCGAAACCGTCGTTTTCTCGCCTCGGCATAGTG
>DGTD01000014.1:0-162 GCA_002396385.1 Bacteroidales bacterium UBA4345 | reverse complement strand
TGCGTTCGGCTTAACGAAAACGTTCAATGTCCATTGTCCGGCACCAAGCGTGCGCTCGCTCGGGGTGCCGGGGAAGAGGGTGGCGGTGGTGCCGTCGGGAACGGTGACTTTTAGCGTGTCGCCGTTGATTTCTACCCGTATGTCGCCGTATTGTGTAGGCTT